>DASYUQ010000212.1 GCA_036001065.1 Candidatus Methylomirabilota bacterium | reverse complement strand
GGCGCTCCTTGAGGATGACGACATCGCCCTGGATCTCGTAGCCGGCGGCGTCGACGACGTTGAGGCCCTCGTTGAGGACGAGCTCCTGGCCGGGCTTGAGCATCTCGGCCTTGATGGCGGGATGGAGGTTGACCTTGACCTTGCGGCCCTGGGACAGGATGTTGACGGTCCCGTCCTCGTTGGGGGAGAGGTAGACGCCGTAGGTGGAGGGCGGGGCGCAGAGCTTGTCGACCTCCTCCTTGAGGGCGGTGATCTGCTCGCGCGCCTCGTAGAGGGCGTTCACGAGCTTCTCGTTCTGGTTGAAGGCCTGCACGAGCTGGCGGTTGGCCTCGCGGAGCTTGTTCTCGAGGACCATGAACTCCTTCGGCATGTCCTCGAGCTTCTTGCGCAGATGGGCGGTCTCGGCCTCAAGGGAGCGGACGTAGGCCTGGAGGTCTTGAACCTGGATCTCGTACTCCGTGAGCCGACGGCGCGTGCCGGCATCCGACATCGAGGCGGGGAGGAACTTCGAAAAACCTTCGCGACTCGGGCTACTCTTTTTCTCGAACTCCTTCATACCCCATCCCTTCTGTCCCGACGCCAGGTGAACGGCATGCGCACGATCATCCAGCTCGTGAATCGAGTATGGCGGCTGTAAAAAAGAAAGTCAAGGTTCAGGGGTGTTTATCGCTCGCGTGACCCATCACGTCGAGCCTCCTGACCCGCGAAGAGAGCAAATTTCATACCGGATGACGCTCACCACGTCTGCCTTCGAAACGGGTGGCGCATCGCTCGGGTTCCACGTATAAGAAAACCATGCTCGGGCGCCGCACGGTCGGCGTGCTCTGGATCGCGGTCGCTGCCTTTTTCGCATGGCTGTCCGCTCTTTCCGCCCAAACCGCGCCGCCGGCGCCACGCCGTGAAGTCCGCATCGGAATCCCGGGGCTTTCCACGACGATCGATCTCGGCACCACGCTCGAGGGCGCCGTCCCACTGATCGCGCGGCAGATTTTCGACACGCTCGTGACATATCGGGAAGGTACGACCGACATCGAGCCCGCCCTCGCCACGCGCTGGAGCATGTCGCGCGACGGTCTGGTCTGGAGCTTTACCCTGCGTGACAATGTGCGCTTTCATGACGGAACGGCACTTACCGCCACGGCGGTCGCGGCAAGCTTCGACCGCCATCTCCGCGTGGGCACCCAGCCCGCCGCCGCGGTGTGGGCGGCGCTACTGCGCGGCGCGCCGGGCGTCTTGAAAGAGGTGCGCGCGGTCGACGCCCACACGGTGCAGTTCACCCTCGTCCAGCCGTACGCGCCGCTGCTGACCGTGCTCGCGCATCCGGGGTTCGGGGTGGCGCGGCAGACGCCGGCGCCCGACGGCGGTGAGCGCCTCGTCGGTACCGGTCCCTACCGCATCGTCGACGCGTCCAACGGACGCCTTACCCTGGAGGTCGTCCTTGGCCACTGGGCGGGGCCGCCCCGGGCCGACCGCCTCGTCTTCCTCGACGTGGCCACCGATGACCACGCCGAGGCGGAGTTCGAGGCGGGGGCGCTCGACGTGTGGTTCCCGGCGGAGCCGCCCCGCCGCGCGCAGTGGACGCTCTCGATTCCGGGCCCGCGCGTCGGCTACCTGGCGTTCCAGACCGAGAAGGAGCCGTTTTCGCGCAAGAAGATCCGCCAGGCGGTGGCGGCGGCGATCGATCCGGCAGTCCTCGGGATCGCGCTCGACCGCGCGGCCGTGCCGCTGCAGTCGTTCCTGCCCCCGGGCGTGTGGGCGCGGCGCGAGGGGGGACCGATCCTGGGCGGCACCCGCAGGACGGTGGCCGGCCTCCTGAAGGAGGGGAACTGGCCGCAGGGGTTCACCCCGACCCTGCTGGCGTCGAGTGACGGCGGGCCCGTGCACATGCACGCGGTGGCCGAGGCGCTGCAGGTCAGCCTGCAGGGGGCCGACATCCCCGTAAAGCTCCGGGTGGAATCCGAGCAGGTCACCGCGGCCGCCCGCGCCGCCGGCGAGCACAACATGGTGCTCGCCGAGGCGAGCGTCACCGCCGGTGACCCCCACCTCTTCCTCTACCCGCTGTCGACGAGCGAGGGGGCGAGCCGGGGACGGCAGGCGCTCAACTTCTCGTTTTACCGGAACCCGCGGCTCGACGACGCCCTGATCCGGGCCAGCCAGCTCTCCTTCCGGCCGGAGCGCCAGCGGCTCTACCAGCGCGCGCAGGCGTTGCTGTCCGAGGAGTTGCCGTGGATTCCGCTGTACGTGCAGCTGCTCTGGGCCGTGGCGCGGCCGGACGTTCGGGGCCTGCGCCTGCACCCCTCGGGCTTCCACCGCCTCTCGACGGTGTGGCTCGAAGCCCCGACCCCGCGCCCCTAACGCCCGCCGCCCCGGACGGCGGCTATCTCTCCAGCCAGGCGACCATGGGCCGCCCGCCGTAGTCGTGGCCGATGTTCGGGGCAAGGTTCTTCACATACGGTTCCCAGGCCGCCATCGAGCTGACCGATGGCCCGTAGTGGTAATAGACCTGCTCGGCCAGATAGCGCTGGATGTCGTAGACGATCTCGCGGCGCCGGCCCACATCGAAGGTCCGGCGCTGCAGCTGGATCATTTCCGACAGCTTCGGATCGTTGACGCCCGAGGAGTTGAGGGGCTGGCCGGGCAGGTGGGCGAGATAGAGAAACAGGTCGGCGACGGGGGGTCCCCCCCCCGCACGCCGTGACCCGCCCGGTCGAACTTCCCGTAGATGGTGCTGGCCATGTAGGCCCCGAACTCCTTCTGCTTCAGCTCCGCCTCGATGCCGGCTGACTTCCAGTTCCGCATGGTGATCTGGAGCGCGTCCGCATAGTCCGGGCTCCAGCCGAGGGTCGCCTCCCGGGGGGGACCTTGAGGCCGCGGAGATGGCCAGCATCAGCCAGCAGGCGCTTGGCCTCGGGGAGGTTCTGCTCGTACAGCCGGCGGCCCTCCGGGGAGAGCTGGTCGATGGGAATCGACCATTCCCTCAGCGCGGCCGGGACGGTGGGGTTCGGGGCCCCGTGCCCGAGCGACCAGGCATGGTGGTTGACCGTCAGGTGGGGGTCGAACCCGGTCGCGGCGTCCTCCCCGCGGACTCGGAAGACCCCGCCCCGCTTCGGCGTTTGGGCCTCGGCCGGAGTCGGGAGTCGGATGGGCCCGCCCACGGTCGCCGCGGTGAGGGCGGTGGCGCCGAGCTTGAGGACGTCGCGACGATGCGGAGCTTCGCGCCCGGCCAGGCCGTCCATTGTTCTGTCCTCCGTCGTGCGCGCGAGCGGGTCAGGGGTTGACGCGATGCTGGCGGACCGCGTCCGGGAAGGGACGACGACGCGCGGGACTATAGGTCCCGACCCCGGCCCTGTCAAGGACGCCCGCCGGCGATTGCGTGGGCGCGCGTGCCCGTGTTACAAAGGGCCGTGCCCCCGCTTGGGGGCTCCCGTCTTTCAGGAACCGTATGCCGGCGATCGCGGAGACCACCGTCGAGAAGATCCACTGGGTGTTCCCCGAACATGCGGGGGCGCCCGGGCAGATCCACGGCGGCCGGATGATGGAGTGGATCACCGAGGCCGGCACGCTGGCGGCGGCGCGCCTGGCCCGCGGCAACGCCGTACTGGGGGCGATGGACGACATCGACTTCCTCCATCCCGTCAAGGTGGGCGAGATCGCTATCCTGCGCGCTCAGGTGGAATACGTGGGGCGCACCTCGCTGGAGGTGGGGGTACGGGTGTGGGCGGAGAACGTCGCCACCGGTGAGCGCAGCGTCACCCTGAACTCGCATCTGGTCTTCGTCAGCGTGGACGAGGACGCCCGTCCGCGATCCGTCCCTCACAAGATCGCGCCGGCCGACACGGCCGAGGAGGCGCTCGTCGAGGCCGCCCGCCGGCGGCGCCAGCAGCGTCTGGTCCGCTTCGCCCAGAAGGCGGCGCGCGTCAGCGACACCGGGAGTGACGACGACATCAGGTGGCGGTTCGAGTCGGTGCGCCCCGTGCTCCCCGAGGACGCGCTGTTCGGCAACATGCTGTTCCCCGGCAAGATGCTGCGGGCGCTCGACGAGGCGGGCGGGATCCTGTCGATGCGCTACTGCCGGGGTCTGGTGATGACCGCGTGCCTGGACGCGATGGACTTCTACTCGCCCATCTTCACGCGCGAGGTGGTCACGTTCAAAGCCGGGTTGAATCATGTCGGGACCTCCTCGCTCGAGATCGGCGTCAAGGTCCTGGCGGAGAAGCCCTGGACCGGCGAGGTGCGCCACGCCTGCACGGCCTTTCTGGCCTTCGTGCACCTCGGGCCCGATCGAAGGCCGCGTCCATGCCCGCCGTTCACGCCGGAGACCCCGGCCGAGCGGCGGCGCTGGGACGCGGCGCTGGCGCGACGCGAGCTACGCCTGGAGCGGGTGAAGCGGCTGCGGGCCGCCATTGGAGGTTAGGGCGATGTCAGGACACTCTCGCTGGGCCCAGATCAAGCGGAAGAAGGCCAAGACCGACGTCCAGCGCGGCAAGCTGTTCTCGAAGATCCTGCGCGAGATCACGGTGGCCGCCCGCAGCGGCGGCGGCGACCCCAAGGCCAACATGCACCTGAAGGCGGCCATCGAGGCCGCCAAAGAAGCCAACATGCCGCAGGAGAACATCAAGCGGGCCATCCAGAAGGGCACGGGGGAGCTGCCGGGCGAGTCCTACGAGGAGATCACCTACGAGGGATACGGCCCGGGCGGCGTGGCCCTGATGGTCCGGGTCCTCACCGACAACCGCCACCGCACGGCGCCGGAGATCCGCCACACCTTCGAGAAGTTTGGCGGCCACCTGGGCTCCTCGGGTGCCGTGGCCTGGATGTTCGAGCGGAAGGGGGTGATCCAGGTCGACGCCGAGAAGATCGGCGAGGACGAGCTCCTGGCCCAGGCGCTGGACGCCGGCGCCACCGACATGAAGCGCGTGGAAAAAGCTTTCGAGATCACCACCGCTCCTGGTGAAATGGACGCGGTACGCGCCGCGCTCGAGAAGAACCGCGTGCCGGTGCTCCAGGCAGAGGTGATGTTCGTGCCACAGTCGACCGTCCGGGTCGAGGGCAAGGACGCACCCGCGGTCCTGCGTCTCGTCGAGGCGCTTGAGGAGCTGGACGACGTCCAAGCGGTTTACGCGAACTACGACATTCCGGACGAGGTCATCGAGGCCATTTCGGCCGCCTGAGCGGCCGGCGGGCGGTCCCGGTGGCGCCCGCGTGCTCGGCATCGACCCGGGCCTCGTCGGCACCGGTTACGGTGTGATCGAGTCGGCCTCCTCCGGCGTCACCGTGCTGGACTCCGGCGTCATCGAGACGCGGGCCGACCTGGCGCTGGAGGAGCGCGTCCGGGCCATCTACGACGGCGTGTGGCGGCTGCTCGACAAGCATGCGCCGATCGCGCTCGTCCTCGAGGACCTCTACACCGAGTACCGTTTCCCCCGCACGGCGCTCCTCATGGCCCACGCGCGCGGCGTGGTCTGTCTGGCCGCCGGCCAGCGGGAGGTCGCGGTGCTGTCGCTGGCGCCCGCCGAGGTCAAACGCGCCGTCACCGGCAACGGCGCCGCCGCCAAGGAGCAGATCCAGCGCGCGGTGCAACGGCTGCTGGGCCTGGCCGAGCCGCCCCGCTCCTCGCACGCGGCCGACGCGCTGGCGCTGGCGCTCACGGGTCTGTCCCGCCTCGGGCACCTCCGGTGATCGCGTCGCTGACGGGTCTGCTCCGCCGCCGGCTCGAAGACCGGATCGTGCTGGAGACGGGGGGCATCGGCTACGAAGTGTTCCTGCCGCCCATCGTGCTGCGCCAGCTCGACCATCTCACGGCGGGCGACGGGGACAAGGCCAGCGAGCTGAGCCTCGTCACCCACTACCATGCCACCCGCGATCAGCCGCGCCCGGTGCTCATCGGCTTCACCGACGAGCTCGACAAGGAGTTCTTCGAGAAGCTCATCACCGTGAAGGACATGGGACCGATGGTGGCGGCGCGCGCGCTGGCCGCGCCGGTGGCGGAAGTCGCGGCGGCGATCGCCCGCCAGGACGAGAAATATCTAAAATCGCTGCCCGGGATCGGCCCCCAGAAGGCCAAGAACATCGTGGCCCAGCTCCACGGCAAGGTGGCGAAGTTCGCGCTGGTGGCGGGCCCGGCCGCCGACGGCGAGCCCGCGCCGGTGAAGGTCGCCCCGCCCCCGGAGGGCAACGGGCTCCGGGAGCTCGTCTGGGAGGTCCTCGTCAAGCAGCTGGGCCACCGCCCGAGCGAGGCCTCGCAGCTCATCGAGGACGCCTTCCGGCGCCGACCGGCCATCGGGAGCGCCGAAGAGCTGTTCGACGAGATCTACCGGGGGGCCAAGACGTCGTGAGCGCGGCCGCGGCGCCCGACGACGCGAAGATCCTCAGCCGGGCGGCGGCGCCGGAGGAGGCGCAGTTCGAGCGGCAGCTCCGCCCGCGGTCCTTCGACGAGTACGTGGGACAGGAGCAGGCGGTGGCGAGCCTCCGCGTGTCGGTCGAGGCGGCTCGGCGGCGGGGCGAGTGCGTGGACCACGTGCTCCTCTACGGACCGCCCGGCCTCGGCAAGACGACCCTGGCAGGCGTCATCGCCAACGAGATGAGCACCAATCTGGTGACGACGTCGGGGCCCGCCATCGAGCGCGGCGCCGATCTGATGGGCATCCTCACCAACCTCAACGAGACCGACGTGCTGTTCATCGATGAGGTGCACCGGCTGCCCCGGGCCGTGGAGGAGCTGCTCTATCCGGCCATGGAAGACTTCACCGTCAACTTCGTCATCGACCGGGGCATGCACGCGCGCACGCTCAAGTACGCGCTGCGCCCGTTCACGCTGGTCGCCGCCACCACGCGGCCCGGCATGCTTTCGGGGCCCCTCCGCGAGCGGTTCGGGATCTTCCACCACCTCGACTTCTACTCGGAGGTGGAGCTGGAGCGCATCGTGACGCGCTCGGCCTCGATCCTCGCCGCCGCCATCGATCCCGCCGGCGCCGCCGAGATCGCGCGCCGCGCGCGCGGCACGCCGCGGATCGTCAACCGGCTGCTCCGGCGCGTCCGCGACTACGCCCAGGTGAACGGCGACGGCGCGATCACCTCCGGGATCGCCCGCGACGCCCTCGATCGCGAGGGAGTGGACACCCGCGGGCTCGACCGCCTCGATCGCCGCTTCCTCGCCGCGATCATCGAGCACTATGGGGGCGGCCCCGTCGGGATCGAGGCGGTGGCGGCGACCATCAATGATGAGGCGGAGTCGCTCACCGAGTTGGTGGAGCCGTACCTCCTGAAGATCGGGCTCCTCGTCCGCACCCCCGGGGGACGGCGCGTGACCCGCGAGGCCTATGCGCATCTGGGCAAGCAGCCTCCGGCCGGGGCCCCGGCCACGGGCCAGGCCGGGTTGTTCGAATGAGTGATGTCGGCAAGCTCCTGATCGTCTTCGGACTGCTGATCGCCGCCGTGGGGGCGGTCCTGGTGCTGGCGGGGCGGATCCCCTGGGTCGGGCGGTTGCCGGGCGACATCTATATTCAGCGCGGCAACTGGACCTTCTACTTCCCGCTGGCGACGTCCCTCCTGCTGAGCGTCGCCCTGACGCTCCTGTTCTGGCTGATCGGTCGCCGGTGAGGATCCCGGTCGGAGTACTGGCGCTCCTGGCGGTCCTCACGGGCCCCGCCTCGGCGTCGGACGCCATCCGCGTCGCCCTCCAGGAGTCCGTCCGCCTGACCGAGGTGCGCGGCACCGACATCGAGATCTCGGCGCTGCCCGCCGGCGCCCCGGGCGAGCTCGACCGCTGCGGCGACTGCGCCCGCTGGCGCGCCGACGTCGTGCGCGCGGTGTGGGCGGGCTCGGCCATCGAGATCGCCGGCCAGCGAGCGGCCGCCGTTCGGCTGCGCAGCGAGCGGCCCATGCGCCTGGGCGGGCGGGAGTACGGGCCGGTGGTGGATTTGATGACGAACGGTGAGGGCATCGCGGTCGTCAACGAGCTGCCGCTCGAGGAATACCTGGCGGGTGTAGTGCGCGCCGAGCTCGGCGAGGCCTGGCCCCTGGAGGCGCTCCGGGCCCAGGCGATCGTCGCCCGCACCTACGCCGCCTACCGCCGCATCATCAGCGCCGGCAGGCCCTACCACATCACGGCGTCCACCGCCCACCAGCAGTACGCCGGGCGGGTGCCGCCCTCGTCTCCCATCTGGGGCGCGGTGCGGGAGACCGCCGGACAGGTGCTGCGCTGGGAGGGCGAGCTGTTCCCGGCCTTCTATCACACCGAGAGCGGCGGCTACACGGAGGACCCGCGCACCGTCTTCGCGGCCCGCAACATGCCGGCGCTCAAGCCGGTGGTCTGCCAGTTCTCGGCGGGCTCGCCGCACTTCTACTGGACCCTCGACCTCCGCCTCGCCCAGCTCAGCGAGCTGCTGCGCCGCCACGGGACGGACGTGGGAACCGTGCGGGCCATCGAGGTGACGGAGCGGACGCCGTCGCTGCGGGCGACCCTGGTCAGCGTGCGGGGCACGCACGGCGTGGTCCGGCTGCGGGGCAACGACTTCCGCCGCATCGTCGGCTACGACACGCTCAAGAGCACGCTGTTCGCGGTCGCCGTGGATCGCGAGCTGGCGCGCTTCACCGGCCGGGGCTACGGCCACGGCGTCGGTCTCTGCCAGTGGGGCGCTAAGGGCATGGCCGAGCAGGGCTACCCGGCCCGCAAGATCCTCGAGTTCTACTATCCGGGAGCGACGCTCGGCCTCCTCGACGGGCGCTGACGCCATCACGATCGGCTGGGCGGACTTCGAGAAGGTCGACATGCGCGTGGGCGTCGTGACCGACGCCCGCGAGTTTCCCGAGGCGCGCCGTCCCGCCTACCGGCTCTGGATCGACTTCGGTCCTCTGGGCGTCAAGCGCTCCAGCGCGCAGATCACGCGCCATTACCGCCCGGAGGACCTCGTCGGCCGGCGCGTCGTCGCCGTCGTGAACTTCCCGCCGAAGCAGATCGGCCCGTTCGTGTCGGAGGTGTTGGTGCTGGGGGCCTACGACGAGGCCGGCGAGGTGATCCTGCTCCATCCCGACCGGCCCGTCACGCCGGGCGCCCGGATCGGGTAGAGTCCACCGTCATGAAGCTCAAGGATCGGATCGCCCTCGTCACGGGCGGCGGGTCGGGCATCGGTCGCGCCATCGCGCTGCTCTTCGCCGAGGAGGGCGCGCGCGTCGTCGTCAACGACGTGAACCTCCCCGCCGCCGAGCAGACGGTGGCGGCGATGGAAGCGGCGCGGGGCCGCGCTGTCCGCGCCGACGTCGCCGACAGCGCGCAGGTGCGGGCGATGTTCGCCGAGATCGAGCGCGAGTTCGCCACCCTCGACATCCTGGTCAACAACGCCGGCATCGCCCCCGCCGGCGCCGAGTGCGAGGCGATCGGCCGCAGGGCGGAAATGCGCCTGGCCGAGCTGCTGAGCGGGCAGGGGGTCAAGACCCACTGGGACATCACGCAAGCGATCACCGACGAGGCCTGGCGCCGCATGATCGCGGTCCACCTCGACGGCACCTTTTTCTGCACCCGGGAGGCGCTCCGGCTCATGAGCCGGCGCAACCGCGGCGTGATCATCAACATGTCGAGCGTCGCCGCGTTGATGGGGGTGGAGAGCGCTTCCCACTACAGTGCCGCCAAGGGCGGCATCCTCTCCTTCACGCGCGCGGTGGCGCGCGAGGTCAGCTCCCGCGGCATCCGGGTGAACGCGATCTGTCCCGGCTTCATCGATACGCCGATGACGGCGCCGATCCCGCCGCTCATGCGGACGGCCATCGTCGCCGGCACGCCGCTCGGCCGCTGGGCGGAGCCGGCGGAGGTGGCGACCACCGCGCTCTTCCTCGCTTCCGACGACAGCTCGTTCTTCACGGGCCAGTGGCTCTCGCCCAACGGAGGACTCTTCACCGGCTAGTGCCGTTCCAACTATTCGCGCCAAGGGAGGCGCCGTGTACTACACGTACGTGTTGCGGAGTGATCGAGATCAACGGCTCTACACCGGAACGACGCACGACCTCCGCACCCGAATCAAGCTGCACGCTGACGGAAAG
>DASYUQ010000211.1 GCA_036001065.1 Candidatus Methylomirabilota bacterium | reverse complement strand
TCTATCAGGGGCAGGTTGCTGCACCGACGGGGTGGACCTACACCTACGCCCGGAACGGCGTGGGCATTTTCCAGCTCACCGGGTGCAACCCGACTGACATCCCCGGCTGCGCGGTCGGAGGTAACGCGCCGGCCATCCGCTTCCCATAGCCTAGGCATCAGTATTGACCACGGGAGGGGAAGCTCGGCTTCCCCTCCCGGTGTTTCTTCTTCAATCGAGCGCGTGGAGGTGGCCACGGTTCTCTCCGACCTCATCACACTGGCGGTGGGCGCCGTCGTGGGAAGCTTCCTGAACGTAATGATCGTCCGCCTGCCGAAGAGGCAAAGCCTCATCACGCCGCGTTCGCGCTGCCCCGCTTGCGGCAGCCCGATCCGGTGGTTCGACAACATTCCGATCGTGAGCTTCCTGTGGCTCCGGGCGCGCTGTCGGCATTGCTCGAGTCGAATCGCGTGGCGGTATCTCGCCATCGAAGTCCTGACGGCGGCGCTCTTCTGGTACTCGAGCTGGCGGATCGGGTGGCGCATCGAACTCCTCTCGGCGTGGCTCCTTCTCGCAGCGCTCATCGCGATTTCTGCCATCGATCTCGAGCATCAGATCATTCCCGACGCGATCACCCTCCCGGGCATTGTCGTCGGCTTCCTGTTCTCGTTCATCACCGCCTCGCCGCCGTGGCTCGACTCGCTGCTCGGCGTCCTCGTGGGCGGCGGCATCCCGTTCGTGGTGATCGTCGTGAGTCGTGGAGGCATGGGCGGCGGCGACATGAAGCTCGGCGCGATGCTAGGAGCCTTTCTCGGGTACAAACTGGCACTGGCGGCTATTTTCTCCGGGGTCGTCCTGGGAGGGCTCGTCGCGGGAATCCTTCTGGCAAAGGGACTTAGGGGACGCAAAGACCCTATCCCGTTTGGTCCATTCCTTGCTGGAGGAGGAGTAGTCGCTCTACTGTTCGGGGAGGGGCTCATTCGGTGGTATTTCGCAGCGTTTACCGGCTAAACCGAAGCGGCTTCACAGCGGTTGAGCTGCTGGTCGTCATCGCCATTGTCGGCGTGATGGTCCTGGTGTCGCTGCCGACCCTGATCGGCTACATGAGGGCCGCGACCGCAAAAGCAGCGGCCGAGGAGCTGGCTGCGGGAATCAACCGCGGCCGGCAGCTGGCCATCTCGCAGAACCAGCTCGTGTGCGTGCAGATCCTGGGCAATCAGTACCGATACCTCCTGGGCGGTTGCGCCGGCCCGATTTGGCTGGGCCCCGGCAGCGGCGCCGGCGGCTTCTTCACGCTCGCCAACAACATCACGCTGGCAACGAACACGAACCCGGTGTTCAGCAATCTCGGCGCGGCGCCGACCGCCGCCAACCTCACCGTCACCACGAACTATCCCAGCGGCAACATCACGCGGACCGTCGTCGTCGCCGCCTCGGGCCGCGTGCAGATTCAGTGAGAGAGGGGCGCGTGACCATGCGCAGACTCCGGCAGATGATGCAGGACACGAGCGGACTGACGGTGGCCGAGGTCATTGTCGCGATCGGGATCATCATGATCGGGCTCGTCTCCCTCATGGCCGTCGCGCCCCTGGCCACGAGCCAGGTGGGCGAGTCGAAGCTCAAGACGACGGCCGTGTTCCTCGCCCAGCAGCGGCTGGAGCGGGTGAAGAATGCCCAGTGGACCGCGGCTCCACTTGTCGATTCGCTCGGTGGGGCCGGATCCAACGGTGGAGCCGCAGTCGCCCAGTGGCCCGACGAGGGGTACAACACGATCACCTTCGTCAACAACGCCAACGCGGTCGTCGCCAGCTACCCGCAACACCGCCGTGTCGTGCGGATCACGAGCTGTGACGTGGCGCCGGGGTGCGGGATCCCGGTCGATCCCAACCTCGCCACCCTTCGTCAGGTCACCGTCACCGTATTTTTCCGGCCGATGACGGGCGTCGGCATGGTCG
Source organism: Candidatus Methylomirabilota bacterium (assembly GCA_036001065.1). Classification (NCBI taxonomy): domain Bacteria; phylum Methylomirabilota (SeqCode); species Candidatus Methylomirabilota bacterium. The sequence goes on along the minus strand of DASYUQ010000211.1, from coordinate 16,685 downwards.
GCGCCGCCGAGGACAGCGTGCAGCTCACCACGCTGATCGCGCAGCGGCAATAGCGGGGGAGGCATGAGAACGATCTGGCGCTGTCACCGGGGATTCACGCTCGCCGAGCTGCTGGTCGCGCTCGCCATCCTGGCGCTCGTGCTCACCGGGATCGTCGGGATCCAGCAGGGCGCGCTGCAGGCCTACGTGACCGGGTCGAACAGGGTGGAGACCCAGCAGAATGCCCGGGTCGCGCTCGAGCGCATGGGACGCGACTTGCGCGAGGCGAAGGCCATCACCGCCGCCAACACGACGACCATCACGTATACCCCGCCGGACCCGCCGCTGCCCGCGGTGCCGCCCAGCCCTAATGTCACCTACGCCCTCAACGGGACGAATCTGCAGCGCACCGTCGCCGGTGGCGCGGCAGAGGTACTCGTCGGCGGGATGCAGAGTTTGACCTTTGTCTACCGGGACGGGGGCGAAGCCACGCTCGCGGTCCCCGTCGGCGTCCTGAGCAACATCCGGCGGATCGACATCACAGTGCAGACCCGGACCGAAGAGAACGCACCGGCCGGCGGCGTCGCCGATGTGAGGACGCATATCGCCAGCTCGGTGCGGCTGCGCAACCTCTAGAGGAGGCCGAATCATGCATCCACCAGCCGTGCTCATGACGCTCCGCGACCAGCGGGGAATGGCGCTCCCGCTGGCCATGATGATCCTGGTGCTGCTCACCTCGCTGGTCGCCGCCTTCGTCGCCATGAGCGCCACCGAGCCGCTGATCACCGCCAACCTCAAGGCGGGCGACGAGGCGCTGGGCCTCGCCGAGGCCGGTGTCGAGCGGACCATCTGGGGCCTCGATCATGTCGGCGCTCCCCCCGCCGGCGCGTCGAGGGACATCCCCGCGCCCGCGCCCTACAACGCCACTCAACTGATCGCGCTCGGGCGGGGCGGCTACACGATGAACGTCACCGCTCCTCCGCCCGGCGGCTGGGCGTGCGCGACCGCGCCATTCGGCTCCGAGGACCGGTGCGTCGTCTCCACCGGCTACGTCGTGCGCGCCAACGCCCCGGTCCCCGCCTCGCCGGGTGCCATTCCTCAAGGGGACCTGGCGGGGCGGCGCATGCTCCAGGTGGCCCTCACGAAGTTCAGGAACCTGGACCCCCCGGGCCCCCTGAACGCCTACGGAAGCGTCCAGATGAAGGGGAACTCCAACGTGGATGGCGCCGCGCCGCAGAACTGCCCCCCCGGAACCCTCAAGGCCGGCGTGACGGTCACCAACGGCAACACGATTACAACGCAGGGCGCGGCCCAGATCATCGGCTCGCCGGCCCAGCAGTCCCTCGATCCCTCGGAGTTCAACAAGTTTCTCTTCTCCTACAAGGAGTTGGACTTCCTCAAGCAGATGGCGCAGTCGGGCGGACCTAACATGCACTACATCAAGCCCACGTCGAGCGGCCAGCTGAGCCTGAACATGACCAACATGAACGGCCTGGTCTTCGTCGACACGGTGAACGGTATAGCCCTGCCCACTCCGCCGGCCGCGCCGAAGGCCACTGACCTGGCCAACGTGAAGATCACCGGGCTGAACAACCAGGGGTGGCTCGTCGTCATGGGAAGCCTCACCCTCGACGGTAACATCAACTACCAGGGACTCGTCTACACCCTGAACGACCTCTCGTACCGGGGCACCGGAGGCGGCGGCATTTACGGGGCGGTGATCTCTCAAAACATCGTCGATCCCGTCTCGAGCAACGTTGACACCGACACTCTCGGCAACGCCAACGTCACGTACGACTGCGCCGCCATCGCCACCGGCGGCGGGCTCATCCCGCAGGGCTATTACATCGCCCCCGGGTCCTGGCGCGAGGCGTCGAACTAGGGACATGTCGCTGCTCCGGGCCGCCTGGGCGCTCGGACTCGCGGCGCTCCTCGTCGGCTGTCAGCAGTCGGCGCCACCTCCACCCGCGGCGACCCCGGCGGTCGACGACATGGCGTCGGCGCGGGCGGCGATGGCCCGCAGCGACTACACAGCCGCGCTGCCCTTGCTCCAGAGCGCGCTGGCGGCGAACCCGAACAACTTCGAAGCTCGATACCGCCTCGGGGTGACCGCCAGCTATCTCGACCTCTTCGACGAGGCGAGGACTGCATTCCAGTGGGTGGTGGCGCACGGCGCGCCGAGCTCCAGCGAGGTCCGGGTCGCCCGCGATTGGCTCGCACACATCCCGCGGGCCGAGGCGCCGGCGGCGACGCCGGCGAAAGCCGAGGAAGAGCCACGGCCCGATCGCGCCAACGTCTCCGGGAAGGTCCTGGGCGAGGCGGAGGGCGGCGGCATGAGGCCCCTGGTTCGGCAGCAGATCTTGCTGAGAGGCGCCCCCAACACGCCGGTCAAGGACGAGTGGCACATCCTCCGTACCGAGCCGGACGGGAGCTACCGGTTCAGCAACGTGCCCCCCGGGGACTACATGATCACGGACAAGGTCGCCGGACCGCCGGGCTGGCGTCTCAAGGTCACCCTGAAGGCCGGCGACAAGGCCGTGCTCGACCTCAATCCGCAGAACAGTTCGAAAAGTCGGGACGATTTTCCGGGCTATCAATAGGCGCCACCCGCCAGCGGGGTCCCGAATGCGCCTTGCTGGTCGAGGTTGGCGCTGGCTGGCAGCGTGACAAGCGGACACGTAGGGGCCGGCGAGCCCTCAGGCCCCAGGTGTAGTAGCCAGGAAAAGTTGGGTCCAGGGCCCGCAAATACCTATACTAACTAAACAAATACTAGGAAAGGCTCGCGTAACGGGATAATGTCATGTTGAATTTGCCATTTCTGCGACGGCAGCGCGAGACGTTCGGCCTTGACATCGGCTCGAGCGCGATCAAGGTCGTCCAACTGCGCGAGGGCGGAGGCGGTCACCGTCTGGTCGCGCTCGGCATCGCGCCACTGCCGCCCGACGTGATCTCCGAGGGCACGATCAAAGAGCCCGCCGTCGTCACCGAGGCGATCAACGAGGCGGTCGGCAAGGCCGGCGTCAAGACCAAAGACGCGGCCATCGCGGTGTCGGGTCGTGAGCTCATCATCAAGAAAGTCCAGATCCCCGAGGTGCCGGCCAAGGAGCTGCACGACGCGGTGCAGCTGGAAGCCGAGCACCACATTCCGTTCGCCATCGACGAGGTCTTCCTCGACTATCACGTCGTCGGCAAGCACGACGGCACCATGGATCTGATTCTCGTGGCCGTGAAGAAGTCGAAGGTGACGGAGTACGTGGGGGTCGTCGAGGAGGCGGGGCTCAGTCCCGCCGTCGTCGACGTGGACGGCTTCGCGCTGGGCAACCAGTTCGAGCTCAACCACCCTGACGAGCACAGCGAAGCGGTGGCGCTGGTCGATATCGGTGCCGCGACGATGAAGACCAATGTGCTCCGGGCCGGTACCTCCATCTTCGCGCGGGACATCCCTTTCGGAGGCAACAACTACACGCAGGCGATCGCGCAGCATCTGCACATTGCCTTTGAGCAGGCCGAGGCGGCCAAGCTCGGCAAGGACGTGGGCATCGGCTGGGACGCGATCGTCCCGGCGCTCGAGTCCATCTCGCGTGAGCTGTCGCTCGAAGTCCAGCGTACCTTCGACTACTTCGCGTCCACCGCCGACTCCGAGCGGATCGGCAAGATCGTGCTGGCGGGCGGATGCGCCCAGCTGCCGGGCCTGGCCGACTACCTGTCGTCGACCTGGGGCATCCCCGTGGAGGTGGCTCGTCCGTTCCAGCGCGTCGAGGTCGGCGGCGCGTATTCCGAGACGGTCACCGCCGCCGGGCCGGCGCTGGCCGTGGCGGTCGGCCTCGGACTCCGGCAGGCCGGAGACAAGAGCTCATGATCAAGATCAATCTGGCGCCCCTCGACCGGCGCCACCGCCGCCGCTTCGACTTCCAGTTCGCGCTACCGAGCTTCAACCTCGGGGTGCTGTTCGCCGCCATCTACATCGGTGTCGTTGTCCTCATTGGCGGGTACTGGGGCTGGCGCTGGAGGACGGAAGTGCGGCTGGCGGCCGCCGTGGAGAACGACAAGAGGGAGCTGGCCTCGCTGAAGGCGACCATCGGCCAGGGCGCGAAGGTCAAAGAGCAGCTCGCCGACCTGCAGAACAGGATCAAGGCCATCCAGGAGCTGACCAAGAACCAGGGGCGGCCGATCAAGCTCCTCGATGCATTCCTGGACACGGTGCCGCCCGACCTCTGGATCACGAGTCTCCAGGAAAGCGGCTCATCGCTGAGGGTCTCGGGCACCGCCTTCTCGTCGACCGCGGTCGCCGACTTCATGGCGAACCTGCGCCGCTCGGGCAAGTTCAAAGACGTGGACATCATCGTCGCCAGACAGGATCTGGCCAAGAGCCCGCGCCCGGTGACCTTCGAGGTCACCTGCCGCTTCGAGATCTAGCCATGACGCTGCCGCCGCTCTTCGACCCGATCGTCAATGCCCCCAAGTGGCAGAAGATGGTGTTGGGCCTGGCCGGCGTCGTCGTCCTCGTCGCCGCCGCCTATTTCCTCCTGATCTCGCCGATCGAGGTGCGGATCAGCGCGCTCCGTGCCCAGCGCGAGTCGCTCCAGCGCGAGCTGATGGAAAGCCGGCGGATCGTCGCCGACATCGCGCGCTTCCGTCGCGAGATCGCCGAGCTCGAGAAGAACATCGAGGTCATCAAAGAAAAACTGCCCAACGAGAAGGAGATGCCGACCCTCTACCGCACGCTTTCCGACGCCGCCTATCAAGCGGGCCTCGGCGTGGCGCTCTTCCAGCCCCGGGAGCCCAAGGTGACCGAGTACTTCAACGAGATCCCCATCACTTTGAACGCTGAGGGTGGCTACCATCAATTGGGCGACTTCTATGAACGGGTCGCCGCCTTCCCGCGGGTCGTCAACGTCGTCGACTGGAGGCTCACCGGCCTGAGTAAGGGCCGGACCTCCATCAAGGCCGATCTTACCCTGGCCACGTATGTATACCGTCCCGTCGGGTCGCCCCCCGCGCCCAAGCCGCCGGGAGCGCGACCGGTGCCAGCGAGGCAGTGATGAGACACGCTCCACTCGTCGGCTCCGTCGGTCTCGCCCTCGTGCTCGCCGCCTGCGGGGGCTCCCCGGCGCCCCCGGTCCCGCCCACGGCCGCCGCGCCACAGCCGGCGCCCGCCGGATCACAACCGGCGCCCGCCGGGCCACAGCCGGCGGCCGCGGTCACGGCGAAGGACGCAGCTCCTGCGGTTCCGAGCCGGCCCGAGGCCCAGTACGACTCCAAGGGACGCCGCGATCCGTTCGAGCCGCCGGCCGCGCGCGCGGGGGCGGCCGGCACCAGCGTGGCGTCGGCCAAGCTCACGGGCATCGTGCAGAGCGCGGGCACCGTGCTGGCGCTGGTCGAGACGCCCGACGGCCTCGGCTACATCCTCAGACCGGGAGACGTGCTCGGGGACGGGCGCGTGATCGAGATCGGTCGCGACAACGTGGTGTTCAGTGTCGCCCCGAGATCCGGGTCGACTATCAGCCGCGTCGTCTTGCGGCTCGCGGGGGACTGATGACGCCGCAATGGTGTAAGCGGATGGTGCGGACGGCTCTGCTGCTGGCCTTTGCCGTCATCCCGTGCGCCGCCAAGGCTCAGAACGAGACGCCGCCCGTGGCATCGGCGACGCGGCTCAGCGACGTGACGGTCACCGAGCAGCAGAATGCGACCGTCGTGCACATCAAGACCTCCGGCGCCGCGACGTACCGCGCCGAGCTCATCGAGTCGCCGCACCGGCTGGTCGTCGATCTCGAGGATACCGTGTACGATTGGCGCCGGAAGCCGCTGATGGTCGGCACGGAATCGGTGAAGCAGGTCCGCGGCAGCCAGTACCGAAAGGCCACTGCGCGCGTCGTCGTCGAGTTCACCCACAAGGTCGGTTACGCGATCCGCGAGGACGCGGACGGCCTGGCCATCATCGTCCCCACGGTGCCCCCGAGCGCCCGGCGGGAGAGCGCCGGGCCGGGGCCCGTGGCCACCGAGCCACAACCGCCCACGGTCGCGCCGAAGGCCATGGCCGCCGTCGTCCCGACGCCGGCCTTCGAGTCGGCGCTGGCGCCCGCAGGCACGGTCACCGCGCCGGGAGGGACGCCGGCGCCGCCCCCGACGGCCATGCCCGCTCGCCCGGCAGCCCCCGCGCGGGCGACGCGTGAGGAGCGCGCTCCCGTGCGGATCGCCCAGGCGCCAACGCAGCCCGCCCCGCCGGCGGCGCGCGCGGGCGGTCAGCGACTGATCTCGCTGGAGTTCAAGGACGCCGATGTCGTGAACCTGCTGCGCATCCTGGCCGCGGAAGCGGGCCGCAACCTCGTGATCGGCGACGACGTCAAGGGCAAGATGTCGATCTCGCTGCGCAACGTTCCCTGGGACCTGGCGCTCGAGATCATCCTCGATGCGCGCGCCCTCGAGAAGGTCGAGAAAGACGGCGTCATGCGCATCGTGACCAGGGAGCAGCTCACCAAGGATCGCGAGTCGAAGGCGCGTGTCGAGGAGGCTCGGATCAAGGGCGAGGCCGAGGCCCGGGCCAAGCTCGCCGAGGCCCAGGTCAAGGAAGCCGAGGCCATCCAGAAGAAGCTCGCCGCCGAAGCCGCGAGGATGGAGCAGGAGGCGCGGGGGCCGCTCCGTGAGGAGACGATCCGCCTCTCGTACGCCGATCCCGAGGAGGTCGCCAAGACCCTCCAGGGCATCCTGGGGATCTCCGCGGAAGGCCAGAAGGTCGAGGGCCTAGGGATCTATGGAGGGCCGCCGATCGCGGAACCGCCCTTCTCGCAGCTCTTCGGCCCGCCCGGCGGGCCGCCGCCGCCCCCCAGAGCCCCGATCTCCGTCTCTCAGGAGGTCCTGGCCAAGGGCCTGACCATCCGGGCCCACAAGCCGACCAACACCCTGTTCCTGCGGCTCTACGCGGCGGACCTGGAGCGGGTGAAGAGGCTCATCCGCGAGTCGCTCGACATCCCGCTGCCGCAGGTGAAGATCGAGGCGCGGATGGAGATCCTCGACCGGAGCGCGCTCGAGGAGATCGGCGTCCAGTGGGGTGGGGCGACGGCCCAGCCGGCCGGCACGCAGACGATCGTCGGCAGGGGCTTCACTACTTTAACTGATCTAGCCACGGGCGGCATCCCGGTCGTCGGACTGGGGGTCCCCCCCAATCCGAACTTGACGTTGTCCGGGGCGCTTCCCGTCAGTTCGGTGACCGGACTTCCGCTCGGGGGCAACCTCGTGAACCTGCCGCTCGGCTCGCTGCCCAACACCACCGGCGCGCCCACGGCCGGCCTCGCCTTCGGCATCGTCGGGACCCGCTACAACATCAACCTGGCGCTGCAGGCACTGTCGGAGCAGAGAAAGACGCGTACGCTGGCCCGTCCGGAAGTCGTCACGGTCGAGAACAGCAAGGCCACCATGTCCCTCGGCGAGGAGATCCCCTACGCCACGGTCAGCTCGGCGGGGACCCAGATCCAGTTCAAGGAGGCGCTGCTGAAGCTCGAGGTCACGCCGACGGTGATCCGCGAGGGCGACGTGACCAAGATCAAGATCATCGTCATCGTCGAGAACAATTCGCGCGGCGCTACCGTGAACCTCGGCAGCTCCGGCACCCCTCCCGCGATCAACCGGCGCAAGGCCGAGACCCAGGTGATCCTCAGAGAGGGCGAACGGCTCATCATCGGTGGCGTCACCAACGCGACCAACGACACCACCCTCCGGAAGGTGCCGCTCTTCGGCGACATCCCGCTGCTCGGCTGGCTCTTCAAGCAGCGGGAAATCTTCGAGAGCGGCCGGGAGCTGGTCGTCTTCCTCACGCCGACCGTGCTGCGGACGATCGACCGCACGGCGGCCGCGGGGCCGGCGCCCCCGGCGCCGGCCCCGAAGTAGCTGCCCGGGGCCCGGGGCGGCGGCGCCCGCCCGGCCCTCATCCGAGGCCCCGCGTGATACCCTGAGCGGCATGCCAGAGATCTTCCGTTTCCTCACCGCGGGTGAGTCGCACGGCCAGGCGCTGACGGCTGTCATCGACGGCGTGCCGGCGGGCCTGGCCCTCGGCGAGGCCGACATCAACGTCGATCTCGCCCGGCGTCAGCGGGGCTACGGGCGCGGCGGGCGCATGAAGATCGAGCGGGACCAGGTGCACATCGTCTCGGGTGTCCGCTGGGGGTTCACCCTCGGCAGCCCCATCACGCTCCAGATCGCGAACCGGGACTGGGAAAACTGGCAGGCCACGATGTCGGTGGCGCCCCCCGAGCCCGGCGCGCCCCAGAAGGAAGTGACGCGGCCGCGGCCCGGCCACGCCGATCTGGCCGGCGCGATGAAGTACGGCCACCACGACATCCGGAACGTGCTGGAGCGCTCGAGCGCCCGCGAGACGACGGCGCGCGTGGCCGTGGCCGGGGTGGCCAAGCGCCTGCTCGCCGAGTTCGGCATCACGATCCTCAGCCACGTCACCGAGATCGGCGGCGTGCGCATCCCCGAGACCCTGGACCTGCCGTGGGCGGAGGTGCAGCGCCGGGCCGAGGCGTCCGAGGTGCGCTGCGCGGACCCCGAGACGGAGGCGGCCATCATCACCGCCATCGACGACGCCAAGGCCAAGGGCGACACCCTGGGGGGCGTCTTCGAGGTCGTCGCCCTCGGCTGTCCGGTGGGACTCGGCTCCTACGCGCAGTGGGACCGGCGGCTCGACGGGCGGCTCGCCCAGGCCTTCTGCTCGATCCAGGCGATCAAGGGCTGCGAGCTGGGCCTCGGCTTCGAGGCGGCGCGCCGGCCCGGCTCGGCCGTGCACGACGAGATTCTCTTCGACCCGGCCGGCGGATTCCGCCGCTCCTCCAACAACGCCGGAGGCCTGGAAGGCGGCGTCACCAACGGCCAGCCGGTCATCGTGCACGCCGCCATGAAGCCGCTCTCCACGCTGCGGACGCCGCTGAGGTCGGTCGACTTGGCGACGAAGGAAGCGGTGGAGGCGGTGGTGGAGCGGAGCGACGTGTGCGCGGTCCCGGCCGCCGGGATCGTCGGCGAGGCGATGATGGCGATCGTGCTCGCCAACGCGTTCCTCGAGAAGTTCGGCGGCGACAGCCGGGAGGAGATCCGCCGCAACTACGCCGCTTACCAGGAAGGGCTCAAGAGCTGGTAGCGCAGGAATGACTCGATGGTGATCCCGGTCCGGCTGGGCGCCCATTCCTACGCCATCGTCGTGGAGCGGGGCGCGCTGGGCACCCTCGGCGCGCGCCTCAGGGAGCTGGGGGTGGGCTTGCGGGCGGCCCTGGTCAGCGCCCCCGCCATCATGCGGCTCTACGGCAAGACCGTCGTGGAGAGCCTGGACGAGGCCGGCTTCAGCTCGGCCACGGTCGAGGTGCCCGACGGCGAGGCGGCCAAGACGCTCGCGGTGGCGGAGCGCGCCTGGAACGCCCTGCTGGAGGCGGGGCTCGATCGCACCTCGACCGTGCTGGCGCTGGGGGGCGGGGCGGTAGGCGACCTCGCGGGCTTCGTCGCGGCCACCTACATGCGCGGGGTCAACCTGGTGCAGATCCCGACCACGATCCTGGCTCAGGTCGACGCGTCCATCGGGGGCAAGACGGCGATCAATCACCCGCAGGCCAAGAACCTCGTCGGCGCCTTCCACCAGCCGCGGTTGGTGCTCGTCGATCCGGCCACCGCCTCGACCCTGCCCGAGCGCGAGTTCCGGTCCGGGCTCGCCGAGATCGTCAAGCACGGCATCGTCTTGGACGCGCAGTACTTCGCCGAGGTCGAGGCTCGCGCGGCATCGCTGCTGGCCCGCCACCTGGAGACGCTCGAGCGCATCGTCGGGGGCTCCTGCCGCCTCAAGGCCGGGATCGTGGAGCGTGACGAGCGGGAGACCGAGCTGCGCCAGGTCCTCAACTACGGTCACACCATCGGCCACGCCCTCGAAGCCGCCACGGGCTACGCGCGCTGGACCCACGGCGAGGCGGTCGCCCTCGGCATCGTCGCCGAGGCCCGGCTGGCTGCGCGGCTCGGCCTGGCGGCGCCCCCGACCGTCGAGCGGCAGGAGCGCCTGCTGGCCGCCCTCGGCCTGCCCATCGGGGCGGAAGGCATCGACGTGGAGGCGGTCCTGACCGCCATCGGGCACGACAAGAAGGCGCGCGACGGCCGCGTGCCCTTCGTCCTGGCGCCCGAGATCGGGCGCTTCCGGGTCGTCTACGACGTCGCCGTCAAGGATGTCCGGGCCGCGCTGGCCAGCCTCGAGGCCTGACCGGATTGACAACGCAAAGTGCGGCTCCGTATAACAGACTCACCATGCCGGTGGACGACGCCGCGACTGCCAATGCGATCCGCCGGCAGGAGGAGCGTCTGCAGCGAGATCCGGCGTCGCTGGCCTTCGCGCAGCTCGCCGACCTGTATCGCAAGGCCGGGCGGACCCCGGAGGCGATCACGCTCTGCCGCGACGGCCTCGCGCGGTACCCGCACTACACGACGGCCCGGCTGATCCTCGCCAAGGCCCTGATGGCCGACGGCGAGCTGGACGAGGCCCTGGCCGAGCTCTCGACGATTCTCGAAGTGAGCCCGCGAGACCTCCAGTGTCACCGGCTGGCCGCGGACATTCACCGTCAGCGCGGGCGCATCGAGGCCGCCGTCGAGCATCTGGAGACCGCCGTCCGGCTCGACCCGGGCGACCGCGAGTCGCGGGCCCTGCTGGGGGTGCTGCGCGCCAGCGCCGCGCCCGGCGCGGATACCAGCGGGCTCGGCCGCGTGCTGAACGACGACACGTTCGTCACGGTGACGTTCGGCGCGCTCTGCCTCGACCAGGGGCTCGTCGAGGAGGCCGCCCAGGTGTTCAGCCGCATCCTCCGCAAGGATCCCGAAAACCTCGAGGCGCGCCAGCGTCTCGAGCAGGCGCTGCGGGCGCGCCTCCGACGGAAGGGCTAGGGCGCCATGCAGGTTTCGACCGCCGAGTTCAGAAAGGGGCTGCGGATCGTCTTCGACGGCGAGCCCTACGCCATCGTCGACTTCCAGCACGTCAAGCCGGGTAAGGGGGGGGCGTTCGTCCGCACCAAGCTCAAGCACATGAAGCGGGGAACGGTGATCGACAACACGTTCCGTTCCGGCGAGAAAGTCGAGCTGGTGGACTTCGACGAAAAGCGCATGCAGTTCCTCTACCGCGACGAGCGGTACCACTTCATGGACACGGAGACGTACGAGCAGGTGTCGCTCTCCGCCGACGAGGTGGGCGACGCCCGCGAGTACCTCAAGGAGAACATGGAGGTGGAGGTGCTCTTCATCGACGGCGCCCCGGCCACCATCGAGCTGCCGAACTTCGTCGAGCTGACCATCACGAAGACCGAGCCGGGCGTGCGCGGCGACACCGCGCAAGGGGGTAGCAAGCCCGCCACGCTGCAGACGGGGGCGGTCATCCAGGTGCCCCTGTTCCTCAACGAGGGCGACGTGGTGAAGGTCGACACGCGCACCGGCGACTACCTCGGCCGCGTCGCGACGGCCCCCTGATGGCCAAGCGCGACAAGCCGAGCCGGGACCACCGCGCGGTTACCGAGCTGGCCCGCCACCTCGGTGCGCTCCTGTCGGAGCTCGACCTCACCGAGATCGAGGCGAGCATCGGCGGGGTACGCGTCCGCCTGCAGCGCGCCAGCGCGCCGGTGCCGGCGCCGGTCGCCGTCCAGCCCCTCGTCGCGGCCGCCGCTGCCGTCCAGCCGTCGCCGGTGGCCGAGGTGGCGCCGACGTCGATGATCACCATCGAGGCCCCGATGGTCGGTACCTTCTACGGGGCCTCGTCGCCGACCGCGGAGCCCTTCGTCCGCGAGGGCGACGTGGTCAAGGAAGGCCAGGTCCTCTGCATCATCGAGGCGATGAAGCTGATGAACGAGATCGAGTCGAGAGCGAGCGGCCGGATCGCCAAGACCCTGGTGGAAAACGGCCAACCCGTGGAGTACGGCCAGCCGCTCTTCCTCATCGAGCCCGGGGGCTGAGTCGCCAACGTGCGACGCTCCGCGCGCGCGTTCGGGCTCGAGGTCGCCGTTGTGGTGGCGGTCGCCGCGCTCCTTCTCAACTGGTGGTACGGGGCGAGGCGCACGCCTCCGAGCGCCGAGACGTCCGGCCCGGGCGTCGCCGTCGTCACCTCGAGCGCGCTCGCGCTCCGGCAAGACGCGATTCAGCTCTACGCGGCCGGGCAGTTTCCCCCGGCCTGCGAGCGCTTCAGCCGCGCCGCCGAGCACGACCCCGCCAGCGCCGCCTGGCGCCAGGACGTCGCCCGCTGCTTCGAAGGCTGGGGCTGGCAGACGCTCCGGGACGGGCGTCCGGCCGAGGCGGCGCTGCTGTTCCGGCAGGGTCTCAAGGCGGCCCCGGATGATCCGGGGCTGCTGAGAGGGCTCGGCATCGCGGCGATCCACGACGGGCGACCCCCGGACGCGCTCGATCCGCTCGAGCGGGTGGCCAGCGCCGACGCGGACCCCGAGGTCCGCCTGCTCCTGGCACGGCTCTACGACCAGCGCGACGAGCCCGAGCGCGCCGTCGGGCACCTGCAGGCGGTGCTGGAGCGCGAGCCCGAGCACCCCGCGGCCCGGCGGCTGCTGGAGAAGGTGGTACGCGAGCGCCACGTCGAGGCGGGCTTCCGACGTCACACGACGGCGCACTTTATGTTGAAGTCCCGCGGACGCGACGGTGAGGCGATGCGCGCCGTGCTGGGGGCGCTGGAGCGGGCGTACGAACGGGTCGGCGACCGGCTCGGCTACCGTCCCGCCGAACGCCTCACCGTCGTGCTCTACGAGAACACACAGTTCCGCAGCGTGACGCGCGTTCACGGCTGGGTCACGGGCCTCTTCGACGGCAAGATCCGGCTGCCGCTGGGGGCCACGCTGCCGCCCCAGGCCGCGCTCGAGCGCCTCGTGGCCCACGAGTACGCCCACGCCGCCATCCACGAACTGTCCCGCGGCCGCGCGCCGCGCTGGCTGCACGAGGGGCTGGCCCAGGCGCTGGAGGGCGCCCAGGCCGACCCGCAGCTCCGGGTCCCGGGGGCCCTGACCCTGGCCGGCCTGGAGGCGCTGGTCACCGACCCCGACGCCGTCCGCGCCCGCGCGGGCTACGATATCGCGCTGTGGGTGACGCAGGACCTCGAACAGCGCGGCGGCATGTCGGCCCTGCGGGCGCTGCTCGAGCGCCTCGGCGCCGGCGACCCGCTGGGGGGCGCGATGGCGCGCGTCTACGGGGTGCCGCTCGCCGAGCTGGAGTCGCAGTGGCGCAACCTCCTCGGGAGCTGATCCGGGGCATGTTTCACAAGATCCTGATCGCCAACCGCGGCGAGATCGCGCTGAGGATCATCCGCACCTGCCGCGAGATGGGCGTCCGCACGGTCGTCGCGCACTCCACGGCGGACGCCCAGTCGCTGCCGGTGCGGCTGGCCGACGAGTCCATCTGCATCGGCCCCAACGACGCCCGCGGCAGCTACCTGAACATCCCCTCCATCATCTCGGCGGCGGCCGTCACCGACAGCGAGGCCATCCACCCCGGGTACGGGTTCCTGGCCGAGAACCCGGCGTTCGCCGACATCTGCCGCGCGTGCGGCATCACCTTCATCGGCCCCGGGGCCGAAGCGATCCGGCTCATGGGCGACAAGGCCCAGGCCCGCCAGATCGCCAAGCAGGCGGGCGTGCCGGTGGTGCCGGGGAGTGAGCGCCCCCTCCAGGGCCCGGACGAGGCGCTGGAGGTCGCCGACCGCATCGGCTATCCCGTGATCTTCAAAGCGACGGCGGGCGGGGGCGGGCGCGGCATGCGGATCGTGCGCGACCGCGACACGGCCGCCCAGGCGTTCGCCGCCTGCCAGTCGGAGGCGGCGGCGGCGTTCGGCTCTTCCGAGATCTACTGCGAGAAGTACCTCGAGGAGGCCCGGCACGTTGAGGTCCAGATCCTCGGCGACCAGCACGGCATCCGCCTGCACCTGGGGGAGCGCGACTGCACCGTGCAGCGGCGCCACCAGAAGCTCATCGAGGAATCGCCGGCGCCGCGGCTCAGCGAAAAGACCCGGGCGGGGCTCCACCGCGCGGCGCTGCTGGCCGCGGGGGCGGTGAACTACGTCAACGCCGGCACCGTCGAGTTCCTGGTGGATACCGACGGGCAGTTCTACTTCATCGAGATGAACACCCGCATCCAGGTCGAGCACCCGGTGACGGAGATGATCACGGGGATCGACCTCGTGCGCGAGCAGATCCGGATCGCCGCCGGCGAGCCCCTGGGCTACCGCCAGGAGGCGGTGCGCTTCGACGGCCACGCGATCGAGTGCCGGATCAACGCCGAGGATCCCGACACCTTCGCCCCCAGCGCCGGCCGGATCACGGCGTGGGTGCCGCCCGGCGGGTTCGGCGTCCGGGTGGACAGCCACCTGATGGTGCCGTACACCGTCCCGCCCTTCTACGACTCCCTCATCGCCAAGGTCGTCGCGCACGCACGGGACCGGGCCGAGGCGATCGAGCGCCTGCGCCGCGCGCTCGTCGAGACCACGGTGGAGGGCGTGAAGACGTCGATCCCCTTCCAGCTCAAGGTGCTCTCCGATCCGGCGTTCCTGGAGGGTCGCTTCACCAGCGCCGACGGCCGCCGCTACCACCCCTAGATGGATCCCAGCCTCTACGTCATCCTCGACCGCGCCGCCGCCCGCGGGCGGGACCTGACCGATCTCCTCGAGTCAACGATCGCCGGGGGCTGCCGCATGGTACAGCTCCGCGAAAAGGAGTGGCCGTCCGGCCGCCTGTGGCCGCTGGCCGAGCGTCTGCGCGCCCGCTGTCGCGCCGCCGGCGTCACCTTCATCGTCAACGACCGGGTGGACCTGGCGCTCGCCCTCGATGCCGACGGCGTGCACCTGGGTCAGGACGACCTGCCGCCGCGGGTGGCCCGCCCGCTGCTGCGCCGCGGGATGATCCTGGGGCTGTCCACGCACAGCCTGCCCGAGGCCCGGGCCGCCCAGGCCGCCGGCGCCGACTACGTCGCGGTAGGCTCCATGTTCCCCACCGGCACCAAACCGAACTCCCAGCTGGTGGGGCCGGAGCTCATCCGGAAACTCCGCGGCGAGATGCGCGTTCCCTTGATAGGGATCGGAGGCATCACCCCTGACACGGTCGCCGACGTCATCGGGGCCGGCGCCGACGGCGTGGCCGTGATCTCGGCCGTGTGCGCCGCCGACGATCCGGCCAGTGCCACGCGGCGGTTTCTGGCCGCCATCGCCTCGGCGCGCGGCTTGACCCCCGAAGGACGCCCGCTATAATGGCGGCGCGCAAACCAGAGCCCGCCTCACGCAGGAGGGGATAACCGATGAGTCTTCATCTGCTTCGTTCCGTCCTCGCTCCGTCCGTCGCCCTGGTCTTGGCGCTCGTCCCGGCCTCCTCGTCCGTCGACGCCCAGGGCAAGGGCACCATCAAGATCGCCACCCAGAGCCCGCTGTCGGGCGGCCAGGCGGCCCTTGGTGAAGGCATCAAGCTCGGCGCCCAGCTCGCCATCGAGAAGTTCAAGGGCAATCTCGAGAAGGCGGGCTTCAAGGTCGAGCTCGTACCGTTCGACGACCAGGCCAAGCCTGACGTCGGCGTGGCCAACAGCAAGAACATCATCGCCGACAAGGACATCCTGGCGGTGATCGGCCATCTGAACTCCGGCGTCGCGATTCCGTCGTCGGAGGTCTACAAGGAAGTCAACCTCGCCATGATCTCGCCCGCCAACACGAACCCGACCGTCACCGACCGCGGCTACGCCAACGTCAACCGCGTGTGCGGGCGGGACGACGTGCAGGGCGTGGTGGGCTCGGAGTTCGCGGCCGGCACCGTGAAGGCCAAGAGCGTCTACATCGTGCACGACAAGACCACCTACGGGCAGGGCGTGGCCGAGTTCTTCCGCGACGACGCCAAGAAGAAGGGCCTCAACGTGGCCGGGTTCGACGGCACCGAGGAGAAGTCGAACTTCGACGCGATCCTCACGCCGATCAAGGCCAAGAACCCGAGTCTCATCTACTTCGGTGGCATCTACGACCAGGGCGCGCCGTTCTTCAAGCAGGCCAGCGAGAAGGGCATCAAGGCCAAGTTCATGGGCCCCGACGGCATGGACTCCTCCGACCTCACCAAGATCGCCGGCAAGGCCGTCGTCGGCATGTACTACACGTCGGCGGCGGGTCCGGCCTCGGCGCTGGCCGGCGCCAAGGGCTTCGTGGACGACTTCAAGAAGAAGTTCAGCAAGAACCCGGAGCCGTACGCGGCCGAGGCCTACGACGCGACGGCGATCGCGCTGAAGGGCATCGAGGCCGCGGCCAAGGGGGGCAAGGTCCCCAGCCGCGAGGACGTCTCGACGGCGATCCGCAGCGTGAAGCACAAGGGCATCACCGGCGAGATCGCGTTCGACGGCAAGGGCGACCGCCAGAAGGCGCTCTACTTCGTGCTCCAGGTCGTCAGCGACAACCCCGAGAAGTGGGGCGACAACAAGATCGTCAAGCAGCTCACGATCGCGCCGCCCGCGGTCAAGAAGTAACGCGGTCATCCGCGGGAGGGGCGCTCGTCTTCGGGCGCCCCTCCCACTGCTCTCCGGCTTCCCGTTGACTGCCGATGGACTTTGACCTCCTGATCGGCATCTTCCCGCAGGTCCTCCTGGACGGCATCACTCTGGGCTTCATGTACGCCCTTATCGCGCTCGGCTACACGATGGTGTACGGCGTGCTCGAGTTCATCAACTTCGCCCACTCCGAGATCTTC
>DASYUQ010000210.1 GCA_036001065.1 Candidatus Methylomirabilota bacterium | reverse complement strand
GCCGTGAGGAAGGCGTTCACGGAGCGGCGCTCCCGGGCGAGCACCTCGTCGAGATTCGCCCGGTCATTCACGGGGCGCGAATCACTGCCTCCCCCCTGGGTGCATCCCAAGGGGGCGAGTCCCAGCGCGACGATCAGCCCGAGCAGCCTCAGCCCCATTCCCCTGGACGGCATCGAAGTGTCCCTCGCTACTTCACGTTCTTCTCGAACGCCTTCACCTCGGCGGCGAACTGCTTGGCGTCGTACTTGGCCGGGTTCTCGATGGCCGCGAACACGCGGTCCAGCGCATCGCTGGCCGCCTTGTCCGGCTTGTTGCCCGGCGCCTTGGCGTAGACGTTGTAGAGCCGATCGAGCGCCATGGCCGCCTGCTCGGCGCCCCGGATACCGGTCGCAGCGATCGCGTCGGCCTCGCCGGCGATGCTCTGCATGAGCTTCCGGGTGCCGGGCTGGTCGTACTCCCGCCCCGCCACCCGCGGCGCCTCTTGATTCATGGCGGTCACCACCTTGGTGGCAGCGGCCGATACGGCGGCCTTGTCGCCCTTGCCGACGACGTCGGCGAGGGCGGCCACCTCCTGCTCCAGCGCCTTGGCCGCCTCCGGGGCCAGCGCATACCGGACGACCGCGGCGTGTCCCTGGACCTTCCGCAGGGCGTCCTCCAGCAGCTTGGCTGACACGCCGACCTTGGCGCGCGCGGCCAGCTGCCGGGCGGCCTCCCGCAGCGAGATCACCTGGCCCGTAGCCCAGGCCCTGGTATCGGCCCAGGTCCCCTTGTCCCGCCAGTGCGGCGGCATGTTGGCGCTGAAGGTGGCCAGCTCGAAGGCCAGGAGGTCGGGATGCCCGGCCGCCACCAAGTCGTGGTCGATCTGGAGGTGGCAGGAGACGCACTTCTCCGCCCGCAGGAGGAAGTTCTTGGTGTCGTACATGCCGAGCTTGACCGACTGCTCGTGTGTCCAGCCCTTCTCGGCGTGCGGCTCCAGCCACTTCTCGGCCGGGCCATGACAGCCGTCGCAGTGGACACCCTCGGTGATGTCGAACTTCGGCCCCCGGAGCGCGGCCGGCACGTTCACCGCATGGCAGACCAGGCAGCGCTCGCTCGTGTCGGCCTTGGCGAGCTTCAGCTGGCCGGCGATCTTGGAGGGGCTCACTCCGGACTTCAGCTTCTCGTTCGTCAGCGTCGCGTAGCCCTTGGCGTGCTGGTCCTTCTGGGCCCAGACGATGTTCTCGTTCAGCTTGGGGTAATCGGGCTTCGGCTTCGTGCTCCCGTGACAGTTCGAGGCCGCGCAGGAGGCGGCGCCCGTGTACTTCAAGCTCGGCGGCGTCTGCGCATGCGCGGCTCCCGGCGTCGGCACTCCGGCGGGCCGCCAGGCAAACGCGAGGACTCCGAGGAGCAACGCTGCCAGAGCCGCGTAGGCTGCGCGATACAGCATGGGTCCCCCCTTCTCGACGTCAACGGCGCTGTCCCGAGACCGACTCATTCCCGGCCTCCCCGGCGCAGGCGTGGCGGCGGCGCCTGCTCCCCCGGCTCCTCTTTCTTGGGCGGGACGGGAGACCGCGGCGCGGATGGAGGCTCGTCACTGACGGTGTAGAGGCGGCCGTCGCGCAAGTAGAGGCGCTCCATCTCGGCGCGGTTGAACGGCCGGGAGCCGAGGCGGTTGAAGACCGCGATCTGATTGCCGCTCTCGTCGACCGCGCGGTCGCGGTCCGTCCCCTTCGACACGGCCAGGGCGGGGCCGCGCGTCTTGGCGGTCGCGATGAGCCGCGGCTTCGGCCGGACGCCGAACCCCAGATAGGTCGGGGTCTCGCTCGGTGACGCCAGCTGGAGCACCCGGAGTCCGTTCCGGCCGTCGGCCACGTATGCGAAGAGGCTGGCGTTGGTCATGCCGAGCTTTACGTCGTGGGCGTCGTTGAGGGCGCCGTCGGCATCATAGACCTGGTCCACCACCGGCTTCTCGGGACGCTCGATGTCGACGATCGCCAGCCCCTGCCGGCCGGCCGCGATATAGGCGTGGGTGCGCACCAGGTACAGCCCCCGCGCGTCGGCCAGCCGCACGGTGGCGTCCGGGACCGGTCGCGGGCGGTCAGGGAATGTCATGTCGACGACCTTCAGCCCCTCCGCGTCCGTCACGTAGGCGTAGCGGAACTGCACGGCGACCGCGCGGGGGCGGACGATGGAGGGCGGGCCGAGGGTGGCGACCACCTTCGGCTTGAGCGGATCGTCGATGCTCACCACCACCAGGCCGCGATCGGCCAGGATGTAGGCGTAGGTGCCAGCGATGGTCAGGTTGACGGCGCCGTTCAGGACGCCGTCCGGGTTGAACGCGGTGGCCCGCTCCAGGAAGTTGTTGGCGGGATCACCGTCGAGCAGCGTGGCCACCCCCGGCCGGTGGGGGCTGTCGGCGGGGTTGCCGACGACGACCAGGCCCTCGAACCGGTCGGTGACGTAGAGATAGGCGTACAGCGGGTGGATCTTCTGCTCCTGGTTCTCCGGCAGCTGCGTCCGGGTCGGATCGACCGCCAGCGTGGTCGGCGAGGCCACCGCCGTGGCGTACTTGGTCTTCACGTAGAGCCGCTGCCCCAGCGGCGAGACGGGCGCGGTCACCAGCCGCTCGGAGAACCCCTTCTGGTCGATCTGGGCGACGTCGTAGGCGCGGAATCCCCCGGGTCCGTTGGCGGTGTAGAGGTACTCGCCGCGGAGCTGGATGCTCAGCACCTCGTCCCGGCCGAAGAGGTCGAGGACGTCGCGCCCGCGGTGGTGGACGGCCTCGCCGAGGCGCCGCCCCCCGCTCTGGTGTCGTGCGTAGTTCGTCGGGTAGGCGAGCTGGTGGAGCTCGCTCCCGATCACGGCCTGCGGCTCGTCCCGCTCGGTGACGACGATGGCCTCGAACCCCTGTTTGCCCTCGGCGACGTAGACGTAGCGCCCCAGGAAGTTATAGAAGTTCGTTCCCTGCATCAAGAGCTGGGCCATCCACGCATTGTTGTCGTTGCGGGACGAGACGTGGCACTCGGTGCAGGTCTTCGTCTCGGTGGCGCGCACCGTGTGGGGCACGAACGTGCTGAAGGCGTGCCCGCTGAACCCCTCGGCGGACACGGTCTGCTGCTGCGAGTACACCCACTCGCGATTCTGGTTCTGCGAGCCGACCAGCACCGCGCAGGAGGAGCGCGCGGGGGAGATTCGATGCTTCATCACCGTGGGATCGATGGCCAGCATGAACACGTCGTCGCGGATCGTCTGGAAGTTGTAGGGCGTCCAGTTCCGCAGCGTATCGCCTTCCCAGTGGAGGACCGGCTTGCGCCGGTTGGCCCGCATGGGCAGGTGACAGCCGAAGCAGCTCGTCACCCACGAGGTGTGGCAGCTCTGGCACGTCATGCGCGCGTCGGCGTGGGCCAGGTCCGGCACCTCGCGGGCCTTGGGGACGGCGTCGCCCCAGGCCACCCCGTCGCGCCGCAGCGTCTTGGCCAGCCGCGATTTCTGGCTCCGCCCGGGGTTCGCCCGCGCCCAGGCCGAGCCGGGGTCGATCGTGTCCCCCACCTGGGTGACCGGCCATTCCAGCCCCTCGGTGACCATCGAGCGCTGGGTGAGCGTGTCGCCGCGCCACTGGAAGCGCCGCTGGCCGAACGGCGTGCGCAGCGTCGACAGATCGGTGCCGCCCTCGGGGGCGGCCGGCCCCGAGGTCTTCAGGGTGGCCCGCTGCTGGATGGTGCCGTGACAGTCGGTGCAGGTGATCTCGATGGCCGCGCGGGTCTCGCCATACAGCTTGCCGTTGCCGTGCGCGTCCTGCTTGAAGTGACAATCGACGCAGTGCATGCCCTTGTCGAGGTGGATGTCCCTCAGGTGGACGGCCTTCTTGAATCGCTCGGGATCGTCAGGGGGGACGGTCTGGCCGTCGGCATCGAGCAAGTGGCCCTGGCGGTCCTGCTTGTAGACGGCCCGGAAGACCCAGCCGTGACCGTGGAAGTCGGCGAACTGCGTGCGGGTGAGCTTCGCGTTCAAGTCGGTGATGTTGGCCAGGAACTCGGGGTCCGACCACCGCCCGCGGATGGCCGCTCCCTCGGGATTTCGGCGCTCGATCTCGTCGATCTCCTTGGCCGTGAGCTTCCGCTCCTGGTCGGGGTACATCAGCGCGCCGTCCGTCTCGTTGTCCCACCACGTGTACCCCAGGTAGCTGTTGGTGACCGTCGTCCCCGGGTGATGGTGGCAGACCACGCACTGGCTGGACGGGATCCTATTGGTCATGACGTGCTTGATCGGATGGCCCGACTCATTCCGGGCGATGGTGGGGTCGGCCGTCGCGCTGCGCCCCCGGTTGCCGTACTGCGCGTAGGCGGCCGAGTGCACCGGCGAGCGGTCGTTCGCGTAGACCACGTGGCAGGCCGAGCAGCCGCTGGAGCGGAAATCGCCCGGATGATCGTTGGTCCCCATGAACGAGAGCGCCGGATCGAAGAGCCGGGTGCGCTGGAGGTTCAGCCACACCGGGTCCGTGCGGTTGAGCGTGCCGAGCCCGCGCTGGCTGAGACGGTTGGCCGGCCGCCCCGGCGCTTCGTCCACGGTGGGCACGCCGATCTCCAGCGGCCGCTGCTGCCCGCGCTCGAAGATGCGCAGCACGTTGCTGGGCTGGCCGATCTCGAAGCGCGGCAGCGGATCGAGGAACGGGAGCACGCCTTTCCGGACGATCTCTTCGGCGGTCGGCGGGGGGCTGGTGGCCAGGCGGCGCGGCCAGCCCTGTTCCGCGTAGCTTTCCCCAAACCGGGAAAGCTTCAACGGGAAGCTCCCGTTGTTGTAGAGGGCCGCGGCCCACAGCATGGGGCCGGTCGTCATCATGCTCTTCTCGACCTGGGCCACCTCCGTGGCGTGGCACCCGCTGACACCGCACGACTGGCGCGCCGATCTCAGATCACCAGGGTTGATGAAGCGGACGTACTCGGCGCTCTCGCGGTTGAGCTCGGCGTACGCTCGCCGGGGATTGGCGGCGCTCCTGCCCAGCCCGGCAGCCCGCGGCTGCACGTGGGCCAGCCGCTGGGCGTCCTCGTAGACGGGCGAGCGGGGCGCCGCCGTCCCCGGGCGCACGACGTCGCCGCGCCCGCCGTGACAGTCGACGCAGGCCACCTTCACCGTCGTGCTCGTGTGCATCGTGGGCGAATCGGTCGTCGTGTGACAGCTCAGGCAGCCGACGTTCTTGCGATCGACCTCCGCCTGGCTCTGCCGGCTCAGGTCGGGCCCCGGAGGTGTCGAGGGCTCGGGCGCGGGCGGCGGGGCGGGCGGCGCTTCGGGCGTCTCGGGCGCGCGGCGGATGCGCTGGGCCAGGAGGACGGCGTCGCCTCCCGCGGCCACCGCCGGCGCCACCGCGGCGTCCGGCAGCCCCCGCCGCCCGAGGCCGGCCTCGGGCAGGGCCAGGGACAGGAGCGTGCCGGCGGCGATCAGGGCGCACACCGCGAGGGTGGCGCGGCGAAGCGTCCGTCGGGGCGACTCGCTCATGGCTGATGGCCCCGGTCAGTACGTGAAGGTCATGGCCAGGAAGGCCGAGTAGAGGACGTCGTAGGGAAACCCGCGGGTCTTCTCGAGCCCGCCGGCGCCGAACGTGAACGTGTCCTGCGCGTAGACGTCGCGGAGGCCGTCGCCCGGCTGGAGCGCCGACACCCCGGCGGTGATCACCACGTTCTCGATCAGGAAGGGGCGCCAGCGGAAGCCCAGGCTGTAGTCGATGCCGATCTCGGGCCGGACCTTCGGCTGGAAGAGCACCCGCTCCAGCACCTCGGTGTGGTGGAAGCGCAGGTAGCTGACGTTCACGATCGCCTTGAGCTTCGGCGTGAGCTCGACGTCGGCTCCCACGTTGAAGAGGAAGAGCCCGGGGTTGACGAAGTTCGGCTGGCCCTCGATCTTGCTGCCGCGCAGGCTGGGGACGAGGCTGTTGCGGCCGACCAGCTCCAGACCGGTGTTGGTCAGCGGAAGCCCCTGGCGCACCCAGTAGCTGAACCCGCCGCCGGCGAAGTTCGGGTTGTCGAAGATCGTGTCGAAGCCGCGGGCCATGCCGTCCGTCGGCTTGCTGTCGCCCGACGCCCACAGGAAGCTGGCCCGCGGGCGGAGCCAGTCCAGATCCGTCGACAGCTCCAGCGCGGCCATCTGGGCGCTGATCTCCTCCGAGCGGCCGGTGATGGGGTTCCGGCTCTCCCGGCCCAGCACCTGGTAGAACGCGTGGGTCAGGTTGAGCGGACCGATGTGGCCGTCGCCATTCCAGCCGAGCCAGACCGCGTCGACGACCTTGGTGTCGAGGGTGCCGATGGCGGCCGGGCGGACGAGGAAGCCGTTCTCGTCGAAATGCTTGTCGCCGCTGTCGCGGAGGTAGTGCGCATTGAACATCAGGGTGTAGCCCGACCAGATGAAGTCCTGGAAGAAGTAGTTCGCGATGCCGAGGTGCTGCTGGCGCGTGTCGAACAGCCGGTTCAGCCCGCTGTTGGTGTCTTTCTCGAGCGGACGGAAGTAGACGAGGTTGAACTGATGCCGGTTGGAGCCGAGGTTGCCGAACAGGCGGAAGCCGAGCTGGTTGTCGCTGAAGATGAATCCGCGAAAGTCGCTGGTGAAGGGTTGGATGCCGAAGCGAGTCGACACGAAATCGTAGTGGGGGCTGAGATCGCCCAGGTGGTACTCGACGAGGAACTCCTGGAGACTCACGTGGCCGTCGAGGCGCGTGGTGCCCTCGCGCACGTCGATGTTCACGACGCCGGTTTCCCTCGCGCTCAGGTAGTTGAGGTTGAACACCGGGGTGACCCGGAACTCCCAGTCCCGGGGCTTGAACGCGGTGTCGCCCTTGAAGAACTCCAGCGACAGGATGAAGTTCTGATTGAAGAAGATCTGGTCGCCCGACCCGAAGAACTCGGCCTGACCGGGATCCGCCGCGCTGACGTTGCTGGGAAGCGGGATCCGACGCAGCTCGAGCAGGCTGTCGCTGATGGCGGAGACGTTCAGGAAATAGCGCTGTCCGATGACCGGATAATCGCCCTTGAGGACGTTCTGGTTGTAGGGGTCCCACCAGCGTCCCTTGACGAACGGCGCCTCGATCGGGCGCTCGTAGCGATTCCAGTTCGGGAATCCCAGACGCCAGCGGTCCAGGATCGGCACGAAGTCGGGGCTGGTCCGCGTCGGGGTCGGGCGGCTCGGCGCGGGCCCGGCGAACCCGGGCGGTTTGTCCTGGGGCTCGCTGGGGGCCGGCCGCGGCGGCTCCCCCGCGGGCTGCGGCTCCGGCGGGGCCGGCACCTCCTGAGGCTGCTCGGCTTCGGGCCGCCTGGGACGCTGCGCCAACAAGACGGGCGCCCGCCAGGCGGAGGCGGGTTCGGTGATCGCTGGTTCACCGGAGACAGTGGTGGGAAGCGCGGCCAGCACCAGAGCGATCAACGCGATCGGCACACCCACCCTATCGGTTCCCTCGTCCGGTGCCGAGCTGCACTGCGCACGCGGGATGCCGCGAGGCGTAATCCTATACCGGGCCACCGGGCATGTAAAGACGACAGCCGCTCTCCCCTGCCAGCGCTGGAAGCCGGCCCGGCGCGGCGTCGCAGGAGCCCGTTGACATGGACCGGTCATCAGCGTAGCTTTGCTCGGCCGGGCCCGAGGCCCGTCGGTGAGGCGTACTTCGATGAGGTCTATGCTGATCGACGAGCTTCGCGTCATTCAACGAGAGCACGGCTACCTCCCCGTGGAGGCGCTCCGGGTCCTGGCCGAGCGAGCGCAAATCCCGCTCTATCAACTGCACGGGGTCGCGAGCTTCTATCCGCACTTCCGGCTGACGCCTCCGCCTGCGGTCGAGGTGCGTGTCTGCGCCGACATGACGTGCCACCTCCGCGGCGGCGATGACCTTCGCCGGTCGCTGCAGGCCCGGCTGGTGGAACGCGGGCCGAGCGGAGTCGTCATCCACGAGGTGTCGTGTCTCGGGCAGTGCGACCGGGCGCCGGCCGCGTCGATCAACGACGCGATCGTGGCGCGGCTCACCCGGGACAGGCTGGAGGCCCTCGTCGACGGCGCGGCCGCCGGCGGGCCGCCGCCGCCCGCGGAGCCCTCGCCTCTCTCGAGCCGGCTCCAGATCGACCCCTACGAGCCCGGCGCGCGCTACGAGGCCCTCCGGGCGCTTCTGGCCAGCCGCGACGTCGCCGGTCTGCTGACGACCCTCAAGTCGAGCGAGCTTCGGGGGCTCGGCGGCGCGGGGTTTCCGACCGGCGTGAAGTGGGAGATCGTGCGCGGCACCCCCGGCCCCGAGAAGTACGTCGTCTGCAACGCGGACGAGAGCGAGCCGGGCACGATCAAGGACCGCTTCCTCATGGAGCACGTCCCCCACCTGGTGATCGAAGGCATGATCCTCGCCGGCGTGGTGACGGGCGCCCGCACGGGAATCCTCTACGTCCGGCACGAGTACGAGGCCCAGGCGGCCATACTGAAAACCGAGATCGACGCCTGCCGGCGCCAGGGCCTGATCGGCGACGATGTCCTCGGCTCCGGCATGGCCTTCGACCTGACGATCTTCCTGAGCCCCGGCGGTTACATCTGCGGCGAGGAGTCCGCGCTGCTGGAGGCGCTGGAGGGCAAGCGCGCCGAGCCCCGCAACAAGCCGCCGTTTCCGGGCACGCACGGGCTCTGGCAGAAGCCGACGCTCATCAACAACGTGGAGACCTTCGCCTTCGTGCCGCTGATCCTCCGCAACGGCGTCGAGTGGTTCAAGCGTCAGGGCCGGTCGGGCGCGCCGGGGCTCAAGTTCGTCGGCGTCAGCGGCCACGTCGTTCGCCCCGGGGTCTACGAGGTCGCGATGGGCACACCCGCCCGGGAAGTGATCTTCGAGCGCGCGGGCGGGGTTCTCGACGGCCGCGCCCTCAAGGCGTTCGCTCCGTCGGGGCCGTCATCGGGCTATCTCCCCGCCTCCATGGTGGACGTGCCGCTCGACTTCAAATCGCTCCAGCAGGCGGGATCGATGCTGGGCTCGGGCGCGATCGTCGTCTGCGCCGAGGGCACCTGCATGCTCGACATGGCGCTCAACGCCGTCCGCTTCTTCCGCAACGAGTCCTGCGGCAAGTGCGTCCCCTGCCGCCTGGGCTCGGCCAAGATGGTCGGGATTTTGGAAGAGATCGCCCACGGCCGCGGGCGGCACCAGGATCTCGACCTGATCAACGAGCTGTCCGAGGCGATGATGCTCACCTCCATTTGCGGCCTGGGGCAGGTGGCGCCGGCGCCGATCAAGTCGGTCATCACGCACTTCCCCGAAGAGATCGAGGACCACGTCGTCCGCCGGCGGTGTCCGGCCGGCGTGTGCCCGATGGCCTAGTGCCGTTCCAACTATTCGCGCCTAGGAAGGCACCGTGTACGTCGTTCGTGGACAGATTTAGTATCAACAAGTTGGAACGGCACTAGAGGCGAAGGCTTGCCCGATCCCGTGGTGAAGCTGACCATCGACGGAGCGGCGGTGGAGGTACCCGCCGGCACCAGCGTCTTCGACGCCGCTCGCAGCCTGGGCGTCGACATCCCCACCCTGTGCCACGCCCAGCACCAGACGCCGGTCGGCGTCTGTCGGGTGTGCACGGTCGAGGTGGCCGGCGGTCGCGTCCTCACCGCCTCCTGCGTCCGCCCCGCCGAGAACGGCATGGACGTGCGGACGAACACCGAGCGCGTGCGGCAGGCGCGCCGGATGCTGTACGAGCTCCTGCTGGCCGACCATCCGAGTCCGTGCCTCCGCCAGGCGGCCACCGGTGATTGCGAGCTGGAGACCCAGGCCCGGCGGGCCGGGCTCCAGACCGCGCGCTTCACGCCGCGGCTGAGCGCGCGCGGCATCGACGACTCGTCGCCGATCATCAAGGTGGATCACTCCGCCTGCATCCTGTGCGATCGGTGCATCCGCGGCTGCAGCGAGGTCAAGCAGAACTTCGTGATCGGCCGTACGGGCAAGGGGGGCGGGGCGGGCATCGCCTTCGACACCGATGTCCCGATGGGGCATTCCACCTGCGTGGGCTGCGGCGAGTGCATGGTCTCCTGCCCGACGGGAGCGCTCACCAACAAGAAGGTGCTCGACGTCAGGCTGCCGCAGGGCGAGCTGCTGGCCCCTGACGAGCTGCTGCAGCTCCCCATCTTCGCCGGCGTCTCGGGGACGTTCCTGGCGCTCAACAAGGGGTCCGTCATCCGGCGCCGGTTCCGCCCGGGGGAGATCATCTGTCGCGAGGGCGAGCAAGGCTCCACCGCCTTTTACGTCCTGAGCGGGAAGGTCGAGGTCTCCATCTCCACGCCGATGGCGCACGTCAAGAGCGGTCCCCCCACCGGGCGGGCGGGGGTGGCGAACTTCTTCCGGCGGCTCAGCCAGCTCGTGGGCAGCGACGAGGATCGGCGGGAGGACGGGCAGCAACGCTTCATCCCGATCGACGGGCCGATCGATCTCGACTACGGCAACCCGGTGGCCCGGATCGGCCCCGGTGAGCTCTTCGGCGAGATGACGTGCATGAGCTTCTACCCGAGGTCGGCCACGGTGCGGGCCGTCGAGGAGACCGAGGTCCTCGAGATGCTCCGGAACGTGCTCCACGTGCTCCAGAAGAACAAGCGCTTCAAGGCCGAGCTCGACCGGGGGTATCGGGAGCGCGCGCTGGCCACGCATCTTCGCAGCGTGCCGATGTTCGCCGGGGTCACCGACGACTTCATCGGCCATCTCCGCGACCGCGTCGAGCTGATCCCCTACGAGCCCGGCCAGGTCATCTGCCGTCAGGGGGAGGCGGCCGACAGCTTCTTCCTGGTCCGGATCGGCTTCGTCAAGGTCACCCAGACCTTCCCCGGGGGCGAGATGGTGTTGCGGTACCTGGCCCGCGGCAACTACTTCGGCGAGATCGGCCTGCTGGGCGGCGGCGTCCGCACGGCTACCTGCAGCGCGCTCGACCACGTCGAGGTCGTCCGGATCCGCGGCGAGGACTTCCACGCGATGCTGGAGCGCTTTCCCGAGATCCGGGCCAAGCTGGAGGCCGAAGCGGCCGCCCGGCTGGCCCAAGACCAGGAGCGCCACCGGCAGGTCAGCACGGTCCCCATCGCCGACTTCCTGACCCAGGGCCTCATGGAGGCGCAGAACCTGCTCCTGATCGACCTCGAGCGCTGTACCCGCTGCGATCTCTGTGTCCGCGCCTGCGCCGCCGCCCACGACGGCGTCACCCGGCTGGTGCGCGACGGGCTGCGATTCGACAAGTACCTGGTGGCGACGTCCTGTCGGTCCTGCCGTGATCCGCTCTGCATGATCGGCTGCCCGGTGGGGTCGATCCGCCGCCGCGACTCGCTGGAGATCATCATCGAGGACTGGTGCATCGGCTGCGGCCTGTGCGCGGAGAGTTGTCCCTACGGAAACATCAACCTGCACTCGTTCACGGTCGCGGTGGGGGACGAGCTCCATCCGGGCCAGAAGAAGGCCGTGGTCCGCGAGAAGGCGACGACCTGCGATCTGAGCCGGGAGCTGAAAGAGCCGGCGTGCGTCTATGCCTGTCCGCACGCGGCCGCGATCCGCGTGGAACCGTTGACCTTCTTCGCCGACAAGCTGGGGTTGGCGAAGTAGTCCGGCCCCCGGGCGCGCCGCATGCTCCTCGATGCTAGCCATCGCCGCTGGGTTGTCGGAACGCTCGTCGTCCTCCTCGTCGCCTCCGCGGCCTATATTCCGTATGCGCGCGGCGCGATGCAGGGGCCGAGCGGCGGGAGCTGGCCCGGGCTGATCTACGGCGGGGCGGGGCTGGCCCTCATGGTCTACGCGGGGCTGCTGGGGGCTCGACGCAAGGTGCCGACCTGGCGCATCGGACGCGCCACGACCTGGATGAAGGGGCACCTCTGGCTCGGTCTGCTCAGCTACTTCTTGATCCTCTTCCACGGCGGCTTCCGGTGGGGCGGCCCCCTCACGTTCGCTCTCATGGCGCTCTTCACCGTGGTGATCCTGAGCGGGATCTATGGCCTGGTGCTCCAGCAGATCCTGCCGCGGATGATGCAGACGCAGCTCCCGCTGGAGACGGTGTACGAGCAGATCGACTCCATCGTCGCCCAGCTCCGCTCGGAGGCCGACGCCCTGGTGGCCGCCGTCGCCGGCCCCTTGCCCGTCGCCGAGCCCCTGCCCGCGACCGAGCGGCACGGCGGGGGCGGTCTGGAGCGGGGCCAGGTGCTCGCCCGGCCCGTCCTGCGCGCGCGACCGACGTGGACGACCGCGTTGCCGGAGAGCGTCGTGCTCCGCGAGGCCTACGTGACCGACATCCGGCCCTTTCTGGCTCCCCGGCTCCCTGGGGACGGCCGCCTGGCCGCCCCGCGGCAGGGCGAGGCCATGTTCCAACACTTGAGAATGGCGCTGCCGCCGGCGCTGGGCGAGGTCATCGACGAGCTGCAGGCGATCTGCGAGGAACGGCGGCAGCTCGCCGTTCAGCGACGGTTGCACCACTGGCTGCACGGCTGGCTCCTGGTGCACGTCCCCCTGTCGATGGCGCTCCTGCTCCTCTCGATCGTCCACGCCGTCGTGAGCGTGCGGTACTAGTGCCGTTCCAACTATTCGCGCCTAGGAAGGCACCGTGTACGTCGTTCGTGGACAGATTTAGTATCAACAAGTTGGAACGGTACTAGTGCCGTTCCAACTATTCGCGCCTAGGAAGGCACCGTGTACGTCGTTCGTGGACAGATTTAGTATCAACAAGTTGGAACGGCACTAGAGGCGCGCCGGTGGCCGACGACCGCTACACCACGAAGATCCGCGCCAAGCGCATCGAGCTGCAGTACTTCAAGCGTCTGCACGCCTTCCGCCGCTGGAAGCTCATCCTCTCCATCGCGGCGCCGCTGGTGGCGACGGCCTGGCTCATCGCCTACGCGGCCCGCGGCGATCAGCGGATCTACACCAGCGGACCGCTGTCGATCGCTCACGCCATGTTCTGGACCCAGTGCTCGGACTGCCATCGGCCGCCGGAGGGAGGCGGCGCGGCCCCCAGCGGGGCGCCGGCCCGGGGCTTCTTCCTCCGGGTCAGCGACCAGGCGTGCCTGGCCTGCCACGACGGCCCGATCCACCACGAGGCGCAGGCCTTCGATCCGACCTGTGCCAGTTGTCATGTCGAGCACAAGGGGCACGTCGCGCTCTCCGCGCTCGGGGACGCCCAGTGCACCCAGTGTCACGCCGACCTGGGGACGAAGACGGGAACGCCGTCGCCGTTTGCGCCGAAGATCCGCGACTTCGCCTCCAGCCACCCGGAGTTCAAGGTTGCCGTCAGGGAAAAAGGCGCTGTCCAGCGCGTGAGCCTCGACCGGACGGCGGAGCTGAAGGACACCGCGCAGATCAAGCTGAACCACCAGAAACACCTCAAGGTCGGTCTCAAGGGCCTGGAAGAGCTTCGGGCCTTGAAGAGGCGCCAGGGCATCCTCGACAAGCGGGAAGGGCTGCAGCTCGGCTGCGCCTTCTGTCACCAGCCCGAGGCCTCCCGCGCCGCGATGCAGCCGATCTCCTACACCAGGCACTGTGGGCCGGCCTGTCACCCGCTCGATGTGGACGCGCGGCTCCCCGAGGCGGTGGCGCCGCACGACACGCCGGCGATCGTCCACGCCTATCTCCGCACGCTCTTCATCGAGGCCTTCGAGCAGTGTCAGGCGCTGTCGCCCGGTGCGAAGGCCGGGAGCGTCGAGGCGGACAAGAAGAAGCAGTGCCAGGAGCTCGAGCTGGCCAGGGCGGACGCCGCGGAGCAGCCGGGCGGCGGTCGCCCGCCGAGCGGGACCGTGGACGCTGGGGCGACGGATCGGCCGCGCGGCGGTCGGCTGGGACGCCGGGGTGAGGAGACCGAGACGAAGGAAGAGCCCACCGGGGACCAGCCGCGCGGCCGGCGACTGCAGCGGGGCGGCGAGTCATCCGATGAGCCTGCCTCCGACCGGCCGCGCGGGCGCCGGGGCCGCGGCGAGGAGGCCGAGGCCAGGACAGGGCCCGCCCGGGCCGCGGGCGCCTCCCCGCTGGAGTGGGCGTCGGCGCAGCTCCAGGGCGCCGAGAGGATCATGTTCAAGCAGAAGTGTGAGTTCTGCCACACCATGACCTTCGCGCCGGATCGGCTGCCTCAGGTGGCGCCGACCGCGATTCCCGTGCGGTGGCTGCCCCACAGCGTGTTCGACCACGGCGCCCACCGTCCGCTCGCCTGTACGGAGTGCCACAAGGCGACGCTGAGCAAGGAAACCACCGACGTGCTGCTCCCCTCGGTCACGGTGTGCCGGGAGTGTCATCGGGCGAGGGGAGGGGCTCGCACCGGCTGCGTCGAGTGTCACGTCTACCACGACAAGACCAGGGAACGCGACCCCAGCGGGCCGTTCGCCGTCCCCCAGCTCGTCAAGGGTCCATGAGGCGAACCCGGATCCTCATCCTCGGCGGCGGGTTCGGGGGCGTCTACACGGCGATGGCGCTGGAACGCAAGCTCCGCCGGGCCGCGGAGGTGGAGATCGGTCTGGTCAGCCGGGACAACTATCTCGTCTTTCAACCGATGCTCCCCGAGGTGATTTCCGGCAGCATCGGCATCCTGGACACGATCGCGCCGATCCGCCGCCTCTGCCCCAACACCGATCTCTACACGCGCACCGTCGAGAGCATCGACCTGAACAACCGCATCGTGACGACCAGCTCGGGCTTCCGTCCCCGACCGTACCAGCTCGAGTACGACCACCTGGTGATCGCCCTGGGGAACATCACGAGCTTCTCCGGCCAGCCCGGGCTGGAGGAGCACGCCCTGACGTTCAAGTACCTGGGCGACGCCCTGGTCCTGCGCAACCACATCATCCACGCTCTCGAGGAGGCCGATATCGAGAAGGACCCCCAGCTCCGGGGGGCCCTCCTCGCGTTCGTGGTGGCGGGCAGCGGGTTCTCCGGCGTCGAAGCCGTGGCCGAGCTCAACGACTTCGTCCGCACGGTGGCCCGAAGCTTTCGCAATATTCCCACCGCCGAGATTCGCGTGGTCCTCCTGGCCGGCGCCCGGGTCCTGCCGGAGCTGCCGAGAGACCTGGCCGATTTCGCGCAGGGGCTGCTGCAGCGGCGGGGCGTGGAGATTCGTTTGAACACGCGTCTGGCCGGGGCCACCGCCGACTACGCGCTGCTGCAGGATGGGGAACGGATCCCCACCAAGACGCTGATCAGCACCGTCCCCTCGGCCCCCAACCCGCTGATCGAGGCGCTCCCTTGTCGGAAGGAACGGGGCAAGATCGTCGTCAACGAGTACCTCGAAGTGCCCGATCATCCCGGCGTCTGGGCCATCGGCGATTGCGCCTCGGTGCCGGACCGGGCGACGGGGCAGCCGTGTCCCCCCACCGCCCAGCACGCCACCCGCCAGGCCGCCTGCTGCGCCCAGAACATCGTGGCGACGCTCCGCGGCGAGCCGAAGCGGCCGTTCGCGTTCAAGGCGCTGGGAAAGCTGGGCGCCCTCGGCCACCATTCGGCCGTGGCCGAGATTCTCGGGGTGAAGCTCTCCGGCTTTCCGGCCTGGTTCGTCTGGCGGACGATTTATCTGATGAAGCTGCCGGGCCTCGATCGCAAGCTGCGGGTCGCCACCGACTGGCTGCTCGACCTCTTCCTCAAGCCCGACATCGTGCAGGTGAAGGCCGGCCAGGGGGCGTCGGTCGGCCGCGAGCACTTCGAAGCCGACGAGGTCATTTTCGACCAGGGCGAGCGGGGCGACCGCCTTTACATCATCGTGGACGGCGAGGTGGAGGTCGTGAAGAACGAGCCGGGCCGCGAGGAGGTCGTGCTGGCCCGCCTGGGCCCGGGCGAGTGCTTCGGGGAGATGGCGCTGGTGAGCGATCTGCCGCGCATGGCCGCCGCCCGCACCCGAACGACCGTGAACGTCCTGACCGTGGACCGGGCGGCGTTTTCGGCGCTGTTCGCCAGCCTGCCCCCGCTCCGGGGTCTGTTCCAGCAGCTCATCGAGCAGCGGCTCAAGAGCGGGAACCCGGAGTGAGGTGGGCGCCGGCGGCGACGAGGGCCGCCCCCAGGAGGGGCGCCCGCGGGTTGAGGGCCAGATGCACCGGGATCGACTCCATCAGTCCGGCGAAGCGTCCCTTGTCGCGGAACGCGGCCACGAACCTGCCGTCGCTGAGCTTGGCCCGAATCTTGGGGGCGATCCCGCCGCCGACGTAGACGCCGCCCACGGCCAGCGCCTTGAGGGCCAGGTTCCCGGCCTCGGCCCCATAGATCGATGCGAACAGCTCCAGCGCTTCCACGCAGAGCGGGTGCCCGCCGCCGAGCCCGACTTCCGAGATGACGGCGCTGCGGTCGCCGCTGGCCAGGCGATCCTTGAGCCACGGCGGCTCCGCCAGGCCGCTGGTGTCCAGCAGGAAGCGATAGATGTTGAAGAGCCCCGGCCCCGACAGCACGCGCTCGTAGCTGACGTGGCCGAACTCGCGGCGGAGGTAGCCGAGCAGCTCGGTCTCGCGCTCGGTGCGTGGCGCGAAGTCGGCGTGGCCGCCCTCCGACGCGATCACCTGATGACGCGCGCCGTCCCCGACGATCAGCGCCTCCCCCAGCCCGGTGCCGGCGGCGATCAGCACCATGTTTCCCTTCCGCGGGGTGCCGGCCTGGAGCGTCGCCAGCTCCGCGGCCGGCAGGCGCATCACCCCCCAGGCGGCGGCCTCGAGGTCGTTGAGGAGCTTCACCCGGGGCGTCGGGATGGCGTGACTCAGAACTTTTTCATCGAGCGTCCAGGGAAGATTGGTCGTCACGCAGTGGCCGTCGATCACCGCGCCGGCCACCCCGAAGCAGGCGGCGGCGACGTCGGGCCGGGGACCCCCGTCGAGGAAGTCGCGGACGATCGCCTCCAGGCTCGGGAACTCGCGGCTCGGTCGCGTGACGTCCCGAGCGAGCGTGAGCTGGCCGCGCCGCTCTTCGAAGAGCGCCAGGACCGTCTTCGTCCCGCCCACGTCGCCGGCGAGGATCATCGCCCTCAGCCGGCGTAGATGTCCATGATCGTCTTCAGGAACTTGAGGGCGTCGGGCTTCGTCCGCTGGAACGAGTTCCGGCCGATGATCGAGCCGAATCCGCCGCCCTCGCGGATCGCCCGGATCTCCTCGAAGACCGCCTCGTCGCGCTCCTGCGTCGGGCCGCCGGAGAAGATCACCACGCGGCGCCCGTTGAAGGTCGACTGCACGACGTGGCGGACGCGCTCGGTGAGCTTCCCGATCGCGACCCGTTCCTTCTCGTAGATCTTCTTGGCCGCCTCCTGCTCGACGTGGGCCGAGGGGAGCTTGACCTTGATGATGTGCGCGCCGAGCTGGGCGGCGATGTGCGCCGCATACGCGGTCACGTCGATCGCCGTCTCCCCCTGCCTGGAGAGCCCGGAGCCGCGCGGGTAGGACCAGACGACCACCACCAGGCCGTAGCGCTTGGCCTCCTCGGCGATGGCCCGGATCTGGCTGTACATCTCCAGCCGGTGCAGCGACCCCGGGTAGATGGTGAAGCCGACGCCGACGCATCCCAGACGGAGCGCGTCGGCCACGCTGCCGGTCAGCGCCTGGGTCGGGTCCGGCTCCTCCAGGAGGACATCGTGGTCGTTCAGCTTGAGAATCAGGGGGATCTGGCCGGCGAACTCGCGGGCGCCGGCTTCCAGGAAGCCCAGCGGCGCCGCGTAGGCGCTGCACCCGGACTCGATGGCCAGCTCGAAGTGGTAGCGCGGATCATAGGCCGGTGGATTGGGGGCGAAGCTGCGGGCGGGCCCGTGCTCGAAGCCCTGGTCCACGGGCAGGATGACCATCCGGCCGCTGCCCGCCAGCGTGCCGTGGTTCAGCAGGCGCGCGAGGTTCGTCAGAGTGCCGGGATTATCGGCGCCGTACCAGCTGAGGATCTCTCTTACCCGTTGGCTCATCGCAAGTCCTCGTGTCAGCGGCGGCCCGCCACGAACTCTTCTGCCATCGTCACGTCGTCCCGGCTTCCGATCAGGATCGGGACACGCTGGTGTGCAGAGGCGGGGTGAATGTCCTGGATTCGTTCGCGTCCCGTGCTGGCCTTGCCGCCAGCCTGCTCCATGAGGAACGCCATCGGCGCGGCTTCGTACTGCAGGCGAAGCTTCCCGCTCGTCTTGCCGTCGGCGCCCGCCTCGCCGGGGTAGAGGAAGATGCCGCCCTCCAGGAGCGTGCGGTGCACGTCGGCGACCATGGAGCCGACGTAGCGCCCGGTGTACGGGCGCCCGCTGGCCGGGTCGCGCGCTCTCAGATAATCGATGTACTCGCGAATGCCGGGCGCCCACAGCGGGGCATGCGCCTCGTTCACGCTGTAGATGTGTCCGCGGCCGGGGGTCTGGATGTGCGGGCGCGCGCGCACGAACTCCCCGATGGTGGGGTCGAGCGTGAAGGCGTGAACACCCTTGCCTGCCGTGTAGACCAGCGCCGTGCTCGGCCCGTACATGACGTAGCCCGCCGCCACCTGGGCCGAGCCGGGCTGAACGGCATCCGCCGCGGCGTGATCGGTCCCGCGGCCGCGCCGCCGGCGGATCGAAAAGATCGTGCCCACGATGCCGTTCACGTCCAGGTTCGACGAGCCGTCCACGGGGTCGAAGCAGACGACGTACTGGCCGGCGGGGCAGCGCTGGGCGAGGTGGAGCGGCTCGTCCATCTCCTCGGAGACCATCGTGCACACGACGCCGCTGGCGTCGAGCACGCGGACCATGACGTCGTTGGCCCAGACGTCGAGCTTCTTGACCACTTCGCCCTGCACGTTCACGTCACCGGTCAGGCCGAGCTGGCCGATCAGGCTGGCCCGCCCGAGCTCGCGGGCGATGAGCTTGCCGGCCACGGCGATCTGGTCCAGCACGACGACCAGATCGCCGGTCTCAGCCGCCTCCACGCGCAGGTGCTGGCTGAGCCGCAGCGCGATCTCGTTCATCGGCACTCCTCGAGGGCCAGCTGGCTGGCCGCCGCCCGATCGACGAGCCAGGCCAGGCGGCCGGCCACAGGGTCGAGGAGCTGGGAGGGCAGCCGCTCGGGATCGGGGGGGCCCTCCAGCACTTCCTTGAGCGTCGGCGCCTTCTCGGCGCCGGCGGCGACGACGCGGATCTCGCCGGCCCGGTTGATGATCGGGAACGTGAGCGTGATCCGGTCGGCCTGGAGCTTGGCGACGTAGTGCGACACGACGTGGCGGTGCTGCTCGCGGAGGGCATCGGTGTAGGGGAAGAGCGATGCCGTGTGCCCATCGGCCCCCATGCCGAGCAGGATCAGATCGAAGACCGGCGGGGGCCCGTCGGGGCTCACCCCGAAGACGCGCGCGATCTCGATCTGGTAGTCGCGGGCCGCCCGCTCGCGGTCCGGCCGCTCGGCCTGGATCCGATGAATCTGCTCCGGCTGCAGATCCAGCTCGGCGAGGAGCGCCGCCGCGGCCATCCCATAGTTCGAGTCCGGGTGATCGGGCGGGACGGCGCGTTCGTCTCCCCAGAAGAACTCCACCCGCGTCCAGTCGATCTGATCGTGGCGTTCGGGCTCGGCCAGCAGCTCGTAGATGCGGCGTGGCGTGGCGCCGCCCGCCAGCGCCGCCACGAACCGTCCGCGGGCCGCGATGGCCTCCCGGCCGATTTCGATGAACTCGCGGGCGGCCGCCCGGCCCAGCGCCTCGGCGTCCGCGGACAGGCGAACGTCCCTCATGGTCGCCTCACAGGACGGTTTCGGCCATCGTGCGCGCCAGCGCGACGCTCGACTGGAAGAGGCGGTCGCGCGCGAGATCGGGCAGCTGGCGGGCCACGAGCTGGCCGCGGGTATAGACGGGGCCGGTCAGCCAGAGCGTCTGATCGGAGAGCCCGTCGGCGAACACGCTGACCCGGCCGGGAGTCGGCGACGCGAACTGGAACGTGACCGGCCGCGCATTCACCCGCGTGACGATCCGGATCGACTGGAGATCCGGCTCGCCCTCGGGCCGGCGTCGAATCTCGACCCGCGGCGTGCCCTGCGCGGACTGGAACGACCACGACACCTCCGGGCCCGGCAGCACCTTGCCGCCGCGCGGGAGCCACCCCAGGCGGAAGGCCAGCCACCCCGTGAGCAGCCAGGCCTGCGTGAGCGCGTGCGGCCCGTGCTCGATGTGGACTTCGCTCATGGTCTCGAGCGCGCCCGGCGCCCGCAGGGGATCGAGCGACTGCGCGATGATGCGGCGCCAGAGCTTGGGGCGCCGCCAGGCGAGGTCGGACATTACCTTGCGGCTGTCCTCGCCCACCCGGGTGGCGGTCA
This sequence comes from Candidatus Methylomirabilota bacterium, assembly GCA_036001065.1. Lineage (NCBI taxonomy): Bacteria > Methylomirabilota (SeqCode) > Candidatus Methylomirabilota bacterium. The sequence goes on along the minus strand of DASYUQ010000210.1, from coordinate 493 downwards.
GGATGAGCTGCCGGAGCGGATCGGTCCAGGCGAAGCTGTCGTAGATCACCTGGTCGACCAGGTCGGCGAGCTGCACGAACAGCTCGCCGGCGAGCGGTGGCGCCTCGGGCGTGGCCCACCAGAGCGCGCTCGGCAGGTCCCCTTGTAAGATTGCGCGCACCACCGAGGGCAGCCGCGGAATGGCCGGGCCCCCCGCGCGGATGGTGACGCACTCGCCCGAGACCTGCCGGGAGGCTCCCCGCTGGCGGCCGTAGATCCTGACCGAGGCCTTGATCTCGGGGGCCTCGTTCCCGGCGTCGGCGACGAGCACGAGCACGCGCGACGGATACTGCGAGACGATGGCGACGAGATCCTCCGCGATCTCGGCCTCCTCGCGGTCGTGCCGGCAAACGACCACGAGATTGCCCATGAGCGCCCGCCCCGACCGCTCGTCGGGCTGAGCGTCGGCCGGCTGCCAGGGACGGGTGAGCTGGCGCTCGATGCCGGCCAGGCT
>DASYUQ010000209.1 GCA_036001065.1 Candidatus Methylomirabilota bacterium | reverse complement strand
GTACTAAATCTGGCCAGGAACGACGCGAGGCGGTTGCGCAAGAAGCGTTTACCCTTCCCCGTCTTCAAGAACCGTTCCCGGCGAAACGCATCATCGCCACTCAGGCAGGCCTCGTAGTACACGAGTACCAGTGGCCGTCGGTAAGCGGTCGCGCGCACCTTTCCGTCAGCGTGCAGCTTGATTCGGGTGCGGAGGTCGTGCGTCGTTCCGGTGTAGAGCCGTTGATCTCGATCACTCCGCAACACGTACGTGTGGTACACGGCGCCTCCCTTGGCGCGAATAGTTGGAACGGCACTAGGGCGACAGCGGGGTCAAAAAACGGGGGCGGTACGGGTAGCCCAGCCTCAGATGACGCGGGGCGCGCCGGTCGGACGGCAGGAGTTGGCCGGAGGCCAGTGGAGGAGGACGTGGGCATACCGGCTCGGATCCACGTCGGCCCCGGTCCGCCGGAAGTAGGCTTGCCAGAAGCGGCCGATGTTCTCGGCGAGGGCGGCCGACTTCGCGGAGGCCCCCGATACGTAGAGGCAGACGCCCGGGAGCTTGGGGATGAGGCCTTTGGCGTCCAGCTCGGAGAGGGTCCTCTCGATCGTGGCGGAGCTCCAGGAGATTCGCTCGAAGTTGTACTGCGGACTGTCTTCGATCATGTCGGACATCAGGACGAGCACTTTCCGTCGTGACTCGTCGTGGAACAGCTTCTGGGCGACGAGGAGCGAGCTGAAGATGTCGGTTTGCAGGCTCGAGAAGCGTTGCGCGAACACCTGAGCGACGTCCGCCTTGGTCTTCTCCTTGAGCTGGCGGACCTGGGCCTCGATCTCCTTGGCCTGGCGGTTGTACTTCAAGACGTTGTCGAGGAACCCGTTGAACCCTGGCTTGGCCGGCAGGATGACTTCGAGCAGAGGACGGAAGTCGGTCAGGGTCCTATCGTGGATGGGGGCGATCAGGAGTCTGTCTCCTGCCGACAGCGAAGAGAGGATCTGGCTCTCGATCTCCCGCCGGAAGGACGCCCGGTCGTCGCCCGCGATGCTCTGGGAGAAGTCGATGAAGATCACGACGGCGGTCCCCTGTTGGACGGCGGCCGGCGCGGACGGCGTGCAGCCGGTCGTCAGGACAAGCGCCTGCGTCGTCAGGAGGAGGAGGGCCCAGGGCGTCAGCCGGCGTCGGACGAGGGACTCAACGGCCATCCAACGCCCCGTTCTCGCCGTTCAGAGAGACCTCCGGCCACCACTCCAGCTTGGGAAACTCGGGGTTCTTCCTGAAGGTCGGCGGCGGCAACAGGCGCCGGAAGCGCATGTTGGTCTGCCGGTACAGGGCCACCCGCTGGTTGGTCAGCGCCCGGATCTGTTCGACCTGGCTCTTGGTCGCCTGGATCTCCCCGTTGATCCGGGGGCCGATCTCGAAGAGCTTCTTGCGGATGGCGTTCCGCTTCCGGTCCTGAGAGGCGAGCGACTTGTGGAGCAGGTCCAGCTTCTCGTCCGGATCATGGGCGAAGTAGGAGGCGGACATGGCCCCGAAGAAGACCAGGGTGTTGAGCGCGAACAGGGCGAGGGCCATGGTCCCCTGGTCGGCCGCCGCGGCAGCTCCCGGGGAGAACTGGGAGGCAATGTAGGTGTTTCGCAGCAGGCTCACCGAGTAGAGGGCCGCTCCCACCGCGACCGGGGTCAGGACCCCGATCAGGATGTTGCCGGCCAGACGGGGAACCGAGTGCCGCAGGTGGATGCCGATGAACACACCGATGAGCGGGATCATGATCGCCAGGGTGGACGCCATGATGTACGTCAGGTACTCGGCCTCCCCGAACAGGCGGAACACGACAGTGTTCAGAGGAAACTCGCCGATGCCGAGGAAGATGATCAGCCCCCAGTGCAGCACGGCCGGGAAGGGAATCGTCACGTCCCGCCCCAGCGCCTGGGACCGGGCCTTGTAGCCGTCGGCGATCGGCTGGATCCGGCGTTCGATATCCTCCAGGCGTTTCTGAAAGGACTGGAACACCGGCTGGAGCTTGGCGATCTGGACCGAGGCCTGCTTGTAGATCTGCTGGACCTCTTGTTCTCCGTGAGCGATCAAAGCCTGCTCGAACGGCGGCGGCATGTACGATCCCATCTCGGGGATGTTTCGCTCGCCGTCCTTCTGGCCTTCGGCCTGGATGCGCTCCTCCGTGAAGGGCGTCGATGGCTGCTTGGATCCGAAGCGAGGGAGATCCACGACCGCTAGGCCTCGTGCTTCTTGAGGACCGAGGTCAGCTCGTCGATGAGGAACTTCATGTTGTCCAGGACGGTGTCCTCGGTGGAGTAGAGGTCGGTCATCCGCTTCATGATCGACTGGTAGTCGACCTTCAGCTGGGCTAGCGTCTGATGGAGCGCGTCGACGCCGGTCCGGAGCTGCTCCCGTTCCTGCCGCAGGGAAAACCAGCGCTTCTGGAGCGACTCGAGCTGGTCGCGCATCTCGCCGGACTGCTGGACCAGCTCACGGTACTCGGTGATGGCCTCAATAATTCGTTTGACCTCTGTGTCATTGAGCACCGTTCGACTCCTTTCTCAGATGCGGTGGCGGTTCTGGTGCTGGTGTTGCCCTGCGAACGAGTCCGTGGCCTTCCGGAGACCTTGCTCGGTCGCCCGTCGCACTCCCGATCGGCTACCGGTAAGACGATTCTGCACTTGTCCCCCGTCCGGCCCGCGTCAGCACAGTCCAATACCGCTGCCAACTGGACCGGCGTCCATGTTGTTTCAAGGGACGTGCCACGGCTAACCCTGCGGATATACGTGTCTGCACGCCGTGCGGAGTGGCGATCTGGCACGGCAAGCGGGAGTTTCGGGTCGGGTTGTCTAGATCGCGGCGACCGTGTGGCCGCGGTGCTGGACCTGGTCGGGGAGTCGAAGGGGCCGGGAATGGGCTCGACTAGAACCAGGTCGCCTTGTCCACCACGTTGCGGAGCGGCTCCCGGCGCCACTCCCGCCGGAGCTGTCGCGGGATGCAGTTGTGGAGCCCACGGGCGAACGCCAGGACGAACGCCATGATGTGGGCGCCGATGTGGTCGTTGTAGATCTCGCGGAAATTGGTCACGACCACGGGGTGCGCGATCAGCGCCGGCGTGTAGTAGCCGGCGGGCGGCGCCGCCTGCGGCGCCTGGAGCCAGCGGAGCCGCCGCGCCTCACGGAGCAGCGCGTCTGGCATCGTGCCGAACGCGGCGTCGGCGTCGCCGACGGCCCGCGCGCCATCGGGCTCGGTTTCGGCGACCACGACGGAGAGGTCCGGGATGGCGGCGGCAGCGAGCCGGGCGGCCCACGCGCGCGTCGTCGGGGTCTGCGGTGGCAGCATCATGAGCGTCGTCGGCATCGCGCCTCCGTCTTCGACCGTGGCCGGAACACCCACCTCTTGACCTGGTTACACGTCTGGCCTACTCTCCCCCACCTATGCGAGGCCACCGCCTGGCCACCCGGGCGACGAAGACCGAGCCGCCGTCGTCCGATGGTGAGCGTCAATGATGCCGCCGAGTCGCGTCTACGGATGCGGCCGCGTCCCGTCCGCTGACCACGCCCATCCCTGGCTCCGAATCGAGCGTGTGGTGAGCTGGATTCGGGCCGATGCGCGACTGTGGGGCGACGAGACGCGGCGGGAGCTGACGGCAGCGCTGCCGAGCATCCTCGCCGAGCGTGAGAAGGTCAAGCGCGCGGGTTGGTTCAATTGATTCGCAGCGCCTACCAGGCACAACATGACCGACTGACGCGTCAGATCTGGAAAGAAGGCCTGGCGGGCTCCGGGACCGGTGAGTATGCCTTCTCCCCGACACCTGCCATCGCCGGCCTCGAGACGGCCGCGAGCTGCCCCAGCGCCTCTGAAGAGCTGAGGTACGTGGCGATGGACGCCACGAGCACGCGCGCCTCCACGGTCACCAGATCGATGCCCATCAGCGAGACACGGATCCAGGCGTCGATGACGATGCCCTTGTCCAGCACCCGATCGAGGGCATCGACCAAGCTCGTGCCGCTCTGCGCCCGCTCGACGGGCATCAAACCCTCCCCAGGGGTCGATAGAGGTCCAACGTAGCTGGCTGCACTGTGCGTGCCGAAGGGGCGGTGTGAAAATCACGGGGTTACGACTCGGCTGGGAAAGATGTTGCCCAAGCTCGGGATTTGATTTCCCAGCCGCGGGTCTCGCTGGGCTCGATCGGCGATGGGGGCCCGGGTCCTTCCTGGTGGCCCAGGCGGCGTCGGTCAACGCGGAGGTGGCGCGGCCCGAATCGGCGGCCCCCGTCGCCACCAAAGGGGGAGTGCGTCAGCTCACCAAGGCCATGGCGATCGCGGCGCTGACCCCTGAAGAGGGTTTCCCTCTGAAGAGGTTTTCCCTCGCTGGCCTAAAATTTCATTCCCGCTGCTTCGTCTTGCCGCCTAAGTACCCGTGGCTCCTGACCAGCCAGTGGGGCACACGGTTTGCAACTCCAAACGCGGTTCGTTGCCGCGGCTGAGCTGGGAGGTGACGCGGGGCATGATGATCTGCCGTTGCGCTTGGCACCCGAAGTACTACGGCCATCCGCTTTGGAGCGGCGTGGCCTCCTGGCGCGGCTGGGGGTTCAAGTTCACCGACGGGATCTGCCCGCGGTGCCTCGATCGCTTCCGCACCGAGCACCGCGAGCTCTTCGAGCGTCGTCCCGACAAGGCACCTACCGAGGCGGAGGTCGCCGCCTAGCCGACCGCGTCTCGATCCACCTGCGCGCGACCCTTCCGAAAAGACGAGGGGCTCTTCGTTGGTACGAAGAGCCCCTCGTGGCGTCACACTAGAACCCGAGGCGCTTCATGCACTCCCGGTACGCCTGCTGGTAGGCCGGATCGTTGGCCCCGCTCGAGGCGATGCCCTGAAGCTGCTGGTCCGTCGAGGCCGAGCCAGACACGCCGCCGCTGGTCGAGCCCGCCGCGCCAGTGCCGGTCGAACCCGACCCGCCGCCGCTCATCCCCGTGCCGGCCGAGCCCGAGGTGCCGCCGCTCGTCCCGCTTGAGCCGGAGGCGCCGCCACCCGATACGGACTGCGGTGGAACGTTGCCGGTCCCCGCGCGAGCGCCGGTGTCGCTGCCGGTGGTGCCCCCCGGCGAGGCGGCCGGGCTGCTGGCGCGGGCCTGCGCTTCCTTGTTGCACGTATCGAAATCCGCCTGGCTGGGGGTCGCCGCCTGAGCCACCGTCCCGATGGCCAGCAAACTGGCCGCGGCGATCAGCCCGGTCGCACGCTTCCTGGTCTTCATACGTGATCCTCCCTGATGGTGGTTGAGTGAGGTCGCCTGGCCGAACGCTTCAAAGGAGGTGCCAGCGGGGGTGCCGATCGAAGCGGGCGATTTCAAGGCCGCGCCAGCGGCTCGCCCGCGGCGGGCGCGCGCAATTCTACAAAACGCCATTCCTTGCGGCGTCGGCGCGAGACGGATATTCTAGCGGTCGCGTCACCACATCACGCGAGAGTGGCGAAACCTGGCAGACGCGCTGGACTTAGGATCCAGTGGGCCAAAAGCCCTTGGGGGTTCGACTCCCCCCTCTCGCACCACGTTATAACGGTCGCCACGCAGGGGTGTCGATGAAGGTTGCCGTCGAAGCCATGGAGGGATGCAAGCGCCGGCTCGCGGTCGAGGCGCCGGTCGATCTCGTCCAGAAGGAGTGGGAGCGCGCGTACGGGCGCGTGCAGAAGCAAGCCCGGCTGCCGGGGTTCCGCAAGGGGCACGTGCCGCGGTCGCTCGTGAAGGTGCACTTCTCCGACGACGTGCGCCGCGAGGTCGCCCAGCACCTGATTCCCGACGTCTACCGGCGGGCGCTGTCCGAGGCGCGTCTGGAGCCCGTCGACGAGCCCGACCTCCAGAACGTTCGGCTCGAGGAGGGGGCGCCGCTCTCCTTCGTCGCCGTGGTGGAGGTCAAGCCGGCGATCACGCTGGGTGAGTACCGAGGCCTCGAGCTGCAGCACGCGCCCAGACCGGTGACGACCGCCGAGGTCGAGGAGACGATCGGGCGCATGCGCGAGCAGCAGGCGCAGTTCCGCAGCGTCTCGCGAGCCGCCGGGCCGGGCGACCTCGTCATCATGGACTACACGCTGGCGATCGAGGGTCAGGAGCCCTCGAGCCAGGCCGGCTACGCCTTCCAGGTGGGCGACGGCTCGGTCTTGCCGGAGGTGGACCAGGCCGTCGTCGGCATGGGTGTCGGGGACGAGCGCACGGTCAACTTCCGGTTCTCCGACGATCACCGGCGGGAGGAGCTGCGCGGCAAGTCCGGCACCGCCACCGTGAAGATCGTCGAGGTGAAGGAGAAGGTGCTGCCCGAGTTGAACGACGATCTGGCGAAGTCACTGGGCGAGTTCGAAACGCTCGAGGCCCTGCGGGCCGAGGTCCTCAGGCAGCTGGAGGCGCGCCGGGCCAGCGAGGGCCGCCACGCGCTGGAGGACAAGATCGTCGAGGCGCTCCTGGCCCGCCACGAGTTCGCGGTGCCGGACTCGCTGATCATGCGCCAGGTCGGCCATCAGGTCGAGCACGCGCGTGAGCGCCTGCGGCGGCAGGGAGTGGATCCCGACGGCATCAAGTGGGACTACGCCAAGCTGTTGGCCGAGCTGCGCCCCGGCGCCGAGCGGGCCGTCCGCCGCGCGCTGCTCCTGGAGGCCGTCGCCGAGCGCGAGGGAATCACCCCCTCCCCGGCGGACCTCGAGGCCGAGGTGGAGAAGATCGCCCGCGCCAGCCAGCGCCCGACGCCGGCGATCCGGCGTATGATGGAGAAGAGCGGAGACCTGGAGGGGCTGGGGCATGGCCTGCGCGAGCGCATGACACTCGACTTCCTGATCAGCGAGGCGAAAATCCATGAATAGTCCGCACCGGCGCACCCCGCCGACCGCGCCGGGGGGCGGTCCGAGCGTCCCGAGGGCGAGCAAAAAGGAGAGGGTCATGGCTCTGGTTCCGATGGTGATCGAGCAGACGCCACGTGGCGAGCGCGCCTTCGACATCTTCTCGCGGCTGCTCAAGGAGCGGATCATCTTCCTGCCCACGTTCATCGAAGACGAGCTCGCCAACCTGGTGATCGCCCAGATGCTCTTTCTCGAGGCCGAGGACCCGGACAAGGACATCTATCTCTACATCAATTCCCCCGGGGGCTCGGTGACCGCGGGCATGGCGATCTACGACACGATGCAGTACGTCAAGCCCGGGATCTCCACCATCTGCATGGGGCAGGCGGCCTCCATGGGCGCGCTCCTGCTGGCGGCCGGCGCCAAGGGCAAGCGGTTCGCGCTGCCGCACGCGCGGATCATGATCCATCAGCCGCTGGGTGGCGTGCAGGGGCAGGCCACCGACATCGACATCCAGGCGCGTGAGATCCTCCGCATGCGCGAGGAGCTCAACCGCATCCTGGCCCTGCACACCGGTCAGCCCCAGGAGCGGATCCAACGGGACACGGACCGGGACTTTTTCATGACCGCGGAGCAGGCCCGGGAATATAGAATCGTTGACGACGTTATCTCGTCGAAGCCCACGACCCGCGCGGTGAGTGAGCAGGCCGCGCTGGCGGCGCAGGTCCAGAAATAGGGCTCCGAGCCAGGACAGACCAGAGATGGCGGGACGACGCGAGGGCAACGGCACGCTGAAGTGCTCGTTCTGCGGCAAGAGCCAGAACGACGTCCGCAAGCTGATCGCCGGGCCGACGGTCTACATCTGCGACGAGTGCATCGAGCTCTGCAACGACATCATCGCGGAGGAGTGGGAGGAGGAGAAGAGCCGGGAGATCCGGAGCCTCCCCAAGCCCGCCGAGATCAAGACGGTGCTCGATCAGTACGTGGTGGGGCAGGAGCGCGCGAAGAAGATCCTCGCCGTCGCCGTCCACAACCACTACAAGCGCATCGAATCGGGGAGCGACGCCGGCGACGTCGAGCTGCAGAAGTCGAACATCTTATTGATAGGCCCGACCGGCTCGGGGAAGACGCTCCTCGCCCAGACGCTGGCCAAGATGCTGCGAGTGCCCTTCACCATCGCCGACGCCACCACGCTGACCGAGGCCGGCTACGTGGGCGAGGACGTGGAGAACATCATCCTCCGGCTGCTCCAGGCGGCCGATTACGATGTCGAGCGGGCCGAGCGGGGGATTGTGTACATCGATGAGATCGACAAGATCGCCCGGAAGTCCGAAAACCCGTCGATCACTCGGGACGTTTCCGGCGAAGGCGTTCAGCAGGCTCTCCTGAAGATCCTGGAAGGGACGGTGGCCAACGTCCCGCCCCAGGGCGGACGCAAGCACCCGCACCAGGAGTTCATCCAGGTCGACACGTCCAACGTGCTGTTCATCTGCGGGGGCGCCTTCGTCAGCCTCGACAAGATCATCGAGTCGCGGGTGGGGCGCTCGGGGATGGGCTTCGGCGCCGAGATCAAGAGCCGCGACGAGCGTCGGGTGGGCGACCTGCTGGCTCTCATCCAGCCCGAAGATCTCTTGAAGTACGGGCTGATCCCCGAGTTCGTGGGCCGGCTGCCGGTCATCGCCACCCTGCACGACCTCGACGAGCCGGCGCTGGTCCGGATCCTCAGGGAGCCCAAGAACGCGATCATCAAGCAGTACCAGAAGTACTTCGACCTCGAGAAGGTCCGCCTGAAGTTCACGGACGACGCGGTGGTGGCGATCGCCCGGGAGGCGCTCAAGCGCGGCACCGGCGCCCGCGGCCTGCGCGCGATCCTGGAGGAGGTCATGCTCGAGATCATGTACGAGCTGCCGTCCATCCAGGGGCTCAAGGAGTGCATCATCACGCGCGAGGTGATCCTCGAGCACGAATCTCCGGTGCTGGTGTCGGAAGCGAAAGAGCAGTCGGCCTAGTCTGAGCGGCACCCTCTTCGTCGTCGCCACCCCGATCGGCAATCTCGAGGACGTCACCCTGCGCGCGCTGCGCGTCCTCCGGGAGGTCGACCTGATCGCCTGCGAGGATACCCGGCGCACGCGGGCGCTGCTGGCCCGCTTCGACATCCACACGCCGACCACCAGCTACTTCGAGCACAACAAGCTGCAGAAGGGCCCGCAGATTCTCCGCCAGCTCGCCGAGGGCAGGTCGGTGGCGCTGGTCACCGACGCCGGCACCCCCGGCATCTCCGATCCCGGCTTCCTGCTCGTTCGCGAGGCGCGGGCGGCCGGCATTCCGATCGTGCCCGTGCCCGGCCCGTCGGCACTGGTGACGGCGCTCTCCGCCGCCGGGATCCCCGCCGACCGCTTCGTCTTCGACGGCTTCCTGCCGGTCAAACCGGGCCGGCGGGTGAACCGGCTGAAGGCGCTGCGCGGGCTGGAGACGACCATCGTCCTCTACGAGTCGCCCCACCGCATCGCGGCCACGCTGGCGGCGATCGGCGAGGTGTTCGGCGACATCGAGATCGTGGTGGCCCGCGAGCTGACCAAGCAGTTCGAGGAGGTGGTGAGTGGGCCGCCCTCCGCGCATCTCGCGCGGCTGGCGGCGGGCGCGGCCCGCGGCGAGTTCACGCTGGTGATCCCGGCCGGGTGAGCGTCCGACCGCTGTCTCTTCTCGTTCTGGACGACCGGCGCCGGGCTGGGCCGCGTCTTCTTGACGGCCTTCAATTACGTGATGGGCCTGGCGCTGGGCGTCCTCGCGGTCGCCATCGTCGTGGACGGCTGGTGACGGCCGGGCGCTAGGGCAGGAGGTCAGCCACCGGGATGCGGGCCCGGGGCGCGGCCAGCGGTGTGAGGTGTCCTCCATCTGCGCTCGCGAAGGGTGAAGCGGCTCATCGGCCCCACCCCACCTTCCCGGCCGGACGTCCGTCAACGTCGTGCCGGCGATACGGCTCCGTTTGTCGGGCCGCCGAGCGGCGCGTATACTTCGGAAGTCTATGGCCATTCCGAAAGCGCTGACCATTGCCGGGTCCGATTCCGGCGGCGGCGCCGGCATCCAGGCGGATCTCAAGACCTTCTCGGCCTTCCGCGTCTACGGCATGTCCGTCCTGACGGCGATCACCGCGCAGAACTCCCTCGGCGTGCAGGGGGTCTTCAACCTGCCTCCCGAGTTCGTCGCCCGGCAGATCGACTCGGTGCTGGCCGACTTCGGGGCCGACGCGGTGAAGCTCGGGATGCTGTCGACGGGACCGATCATCCAGGCGGTGGCCGAGCGGCTGCGCGCGCACCGCCAGCGCAACATCGTGCTCGACCCGGTGATGATCGCGAAGTCGGGCGATCCGCTGCTCGAGCCCGACGCGCGGGCGGCGCTGGTCAAGCACATGCTGCCGCTGGCGGACGTGGTGACGCCGAACCTCCCCGAGGCCGCCGCCCTGGCCGACATGCCTGTCGGCAGCGAAGCCGAGATGGAGCAGGCGGCCCGGCGCATCCTGGCCCTCGGCCCCAAGCACGTGCTGGTCAAGGGCGGCCATCTCAAGGAGTCGGCCACCGACATCCTCTGGAACGGACGCGAGTTCACGCGCTTCACCGCGCCGCGGGTCGACTCGCCCAACACCCACGGCACCGGCTGCACCTTCTCGGCGGCCATCGCGGCGGGCCTGGCCCGGGGCCAGGCGCTGGAGCGCACGATCCGGGAGGCCAAGGCCTACGTGACCGCCGCCATCCGCGAGGGCTTCCAGCCCGGGCGCGGCGTGGGCGCCTTGCGTCATTTCGTCGAGCGCTGGTAGGGCGGTGGGGCGCACGTTGCAGGACCGGATGTCGTTCATGGAGCACCTGGGCGAGTTGCGCACGCGCATCGTCCGGAGCCTCCTCGCCCTGCTGGTCGGCCTCGGCATCGCGTTCCCGTTCAGCCCGCGGGTGATCGAGTTCCTCTCACGACCGGTGAAGAACACGGGCAACAAGCTCGTCTTCATCACCCCCACCGAGGCCTTCTGGGCGCAGATGAAGGTCGCGCTGATCTGTGGCCTGTTCCTCGCCGCGCCGGCCATCCTCTGGCAGGTGTGGAGGTTCGTGGCGCCCGGCCTGCACGCCCACGAGAAGAAGTATGCGGCGCCCTTCGTGATCGTCGGCTCGCTGCTCTTCATCGGGGGAGGGGCCTTCTCGCTGCTGGTGGTCGTGCCGTTCTCGCTGCCCGTGCTCCTCGGCTTCGGGGGGCCCGATCTGATCCCGATGCTGACGATCGGCGCCTACTTCGACTTCATCCTGAAGTTCACGCTCGCATTCGGCGCCATCTTCGAGGTCCCGCTGGCTCTCACACTGGCGGTCCGGGTGGGCTTGGTGACCACCGGCACTCTGGCGAAGAACCGCAAGTATGCGGTCCTGGGGTGCGCGGTGGCGGCCGCGATGCTCACGCCGACCGGAGACGCCTTCAACATGACGCTGATGGCCGGGCCGCTGATCCTGCTCTACGAGGTGGGCATCGTCTGCGCCCGCATCTTCGGCCGCCGCCGGCCCAAGCCGGTGCCCGTCGCCGAGGAGACACCCGCGAGCCTATGAAGGGCGCCGAGCTGCTGGTGCGTTGTCTCCGCAACGAGGACGTCCGGGTCCTCTTCGGCGTGCCGGGCGAGGAGACGCTCGGCCTCCTCGACGCGCTCCTCGACTCCGGCATCCAGTTCGTGACCTGCCGTCACGAGCAGGGCGCGGCGTTCATGGCCGACGTATGGGGGCGCCTCAGCGGCCGCGCCGGCGTCTGTCTGGGCACGCTCGGCCCCGGGGCGACCAACCTCGCCACCGGCCTCGGCGACGCGAACCTCGATCGGGCGCCGGTGGTGGCCATCACCGGCCAGGCGGGCCGGGACCGCATCCACAAGGAGTCGCACCAGTACGTCAACGTCGTGGACATGTTCCGATCCATCACCAAGTGGAACACGCGCCTGGAGATCACCAGCGTGATCCCCGAGGCGGTGCGGAAGGCGTTCAAGGTCGCGGAGGCGGAGAAGCCGGGGGTCTGCCACCTCGAGCTGCCGGAGGACGTCGCCGACGAGGAGGTGTCCACCACGTCGGCGCCGCTCTCGACCGAGCGGCCCCGGCGCCCCTCGCCCGATCGGCCCGCGCTCCGCCGGGCGGCCGAGCTGATCGACCGGGCGAAGAATCCGCTGATCTTCGCCGGCAACGGCGTCATCCGCGGCAAGGCCTCGCTGGCCCTCCGGGAGTTCGCGGGGCGCACCGGCGTCCCCGTCGCCAACACCTTCATGGCCAAGGGCTGCCTGCCCTGGGATCACGAGCTGGCGCTGGGCACGATCGGCCTGCAGATGCGCGACGTGGTGTCGTGCGGCTTCGATCGGGCCGATCTGGTGGTCGCGGTGGGCTACGATCCCGTCGAGTTCGCGCCCAAGCTCTGGAACGGCGAGCGGGAGAAGACGATCGTCCACATCGACTTCACGCCCGCCGAGGTGGACGAGGACTACCAGCCGGCCGTGGAGGTGGTGGCCGACATCCGCGAGGCGCTCGATCTGCTGACCGATCTGGTGTCCACGCGGCGCGATCCCACGCGCACGCGGCAGCTCCACGACTGGATCCTCGGCGAGCTGCACGCCGGCGCCGCCGACAACGGCTTCCCGATGAAGCCGCAGCGCGTGCTCCACGATCTGCGCAAGGTGCTGGCCCCCCACGACATCCTCATCTCCGACGTGGGCGCCCACAAGCTCTGGGTGGCGCGGCTCTTCCAGGCCGAGGAACCCAACACGGTGATCATCTCCAACGGGTTCGCCGCCATGGGCATCGCCCTGCCCGGCGCCGTCGCCGCCAAGCTCCTGCAGCCCGAGCGCCGCGTCGTCGCGGTGGTCGGCGACGGCGGCTTCCTCATGAACGTCCAGGAGCTGGAGACGGCGGTGCGCCTGAACCTCAACGTGGTGGTCCTCATCTTCCGCGACGACGCCTACGGCGTCATCCGCTGGAAGCAGCTGACCCGCTATGGCCGCGAGTCGGGCGTGGCCTTCGGCAATCCGGACTTCGTGGCGCTGGCGCGCGCCTTCGGCTGCCGGGGCGAACGCGTGGAGGCCGCCGACGAGCTGCTGCCGGCCCTGGAGACGGGCTTCGGGGGCCAGGGGCCCTGCCTGGTCGAGGTGCCCGTCGACTACCGTGAGAACCTCAAGCTGGCCGAGCGCATGGGCCAGCTCGTCTGCCCGATCTAGTGAATTTCGAATCCCTCAGCCTGCCGGAGCCGGTCATGCGCGGGATCCGCGAGGCGGGCTTCGTGACCGCCACCCCGATCCAGGAGGCCGCGCTGCCCCTGGCCCTCAAGGGCAAGGACGTCGCCGGCCAGTCGCAGACTGGCACCGGCAAGACCGCCGCCTTCCTCATCGCCGCCTTCACGCGCCTGCTGCGGAACCCGGAGCGGCCGGCCCCGCCGGGCGCGGCGGCGCCGCGGGTGCTCATCATCGCGCCGACGCGCGAGCTGGTGGTGCAGATCGAGTCGGACGCGAAGCTGCTCGGCCGCTTCACGCCCTTCCGCATCCTCGCCGTCTACGGCGGGATCGACTACAACAAGCAGCGGGAGGCGTTGCGCGAGGGGTGTGACCTCCTCGTCGGCACGCCGGGACGGTTGATCGACTACCTCAAGCAGCACGTGTGGTCGCCCAAGCGGGTGGAGGTCCTGGTGGTCGACGAGGCCGACCGCATGTTCGACATGGGCTTCATCGCCGACCTGCGGTTCATCCTGCGCCGGCTGCCGCCGCCCGAGCAGCGCCAGTCGTTCCTCTTCTCGGCCACCCTGTCCTTCCGCGTCCTCGAGCTGACCTGGGAGTTCATGAACAACCCCGCCCAGATCTCCATCTCGCCCCAGCAGAAGACGGTGGAGAAGGTCGAGCAGAGCCTCTACCACGTCGGGCGCGAGGAGAAGTTTCCGCTGCTCCTCGGTCTCCTGCGCCGCGAGGGGGGCGACCGCATCCTGATTTTCACCAACACCCGCGAGGAGGCGCGCCGCCTCGAGGACCGCCTCTGCCGCAACGGCTGGCAGGCGCGCGCGCTCACGGGCGACGTCGATCAGAAGAAGCGGCTGCGGATCCTCAACGACTTCAAGGAGGGCAAGCTGCCCGTCCTGGTGGCGACCGACGTGGCCTCGCGCGGCCTGCACATCGAAGCGGTGAGCCACGTCGTCAACTGGGATCTGCCCGACGACGCCGAGGACTATGTCCACCGCATCGGGCGGACGGCGCGCGCCGGGGCCGGCGGCAAAGCGATCAGCCTCGTCGACGAGGTGAGCGCGCTGCGCATCGAGGCGATCGAGAAGTTCATCGGCCAGAAGATCCTCGTCGCCTGGGCGGAAGACGGTCTCTTCGCTTCCGAGGTGATGCCGACGGCCGAGGAGCGCCGCCGCTTCGCCGAGGAGCGTCGCGCCCGTCTGGCGGCGCGGCGCGGGGACCGCGGCGGCCGCCCGGGCGAGCGGCGTCAGCGCGACCGGGGTCACGACCGGGGGCCGGCCGGCCACGGCCAGCCGGCACCCCAACGTCCCGCCCCGCCGGCGCCCCAGCGCCCCGCGCCGCCGCCTCGCGAAGCCGGGGCGGGGTCCCCGGCTCCCGAGCGCTCCGGACGCCGCCGGCGCCGCCGCCGCCACGGCCCGCGCCCCGAAGGTCCCACCCAGCCCTAGAGCGCCAGCGACGCCCGCGCGCGCCCGTGCGCCGGCTGATCGGCGCGCATCGTGTCGGGGTTGGCCCCCCGCTGGAGCGCCGTGTGGTAGGTGAAGAGCTGCAGCGGAACCACGGTGAGCAGGGGCGACAGCAGCTCGTTCACGGGCGGGATGGCGATCGTCTCCGCCGCCAGCGCGGCGATCTCCTTGTCGTCCTCGCGCACCAGGGCCACCACGGGCGCGCCGACCTCCCTGGCCGCGCGGGCGACGGCCAGGCACCGTTCGTACGACGGACCGGGCGGCGCGATGACGAACACGACGTCGTCGGCCTCCAGCGCGGCCCAGGGGCCGTGGAGGAACTGCTCGCAGTTCATGCCGACGGTCTTCGCGTAGCTGGCCTCGTTCATCTTCAGCGCCGCCTCCAGCGCGGTCGCGGTGTTGGGGCCGCCGCCGATGAAGTAGTAGCAGCGGCGGGTCGCGAAGCGGGCGGCGAGGTCGTCCCACGCCTCCTGGCCGAGCAGCAGCGCGAGGTGATCGGGGATCCCCTCCAGCTCGTGGCGCACGTCGTCGGCGCCACCCATCTCGGCGGCCAGCGCGGCCAGCAGCATCATGGCGCAGGTGTAGCTGATGGTGTGGGCGGCGGAGGCTTCCTGATCGACCGTGCGCAGCGTGTAGTCGGCGATCGCCAGCCCCTCGCCGCTGCCCTTGCCGGTGATCACCACGGCCACGCCGCCGCCGGCCTTGGCTTTGGCCAGCGCCTCCAGGGAGAAGCGCTTGGTGCCGCGGTGACTGACGACGACGACGCCCGTGCGCGGGTCGGGCTCGGGCCAGGAGTTCTTGAACTCGAACGAGTGGAAGGCGCGCACGCGGTGGCCCAGGCGGCCCACGTGGGCGAAGAGCAGCTCGCCCACCAGCGTGGCGTGCCACGAGGTGCCGATGCCGGACAGCAGCACGCGCTCCATCGCCTGCAGCCGCTCGGCGGCGGCGGCGAACGTGGCCTCCTGGCCGCGCGTGACCAGCCGGAGCGCGCCCGGCTGGGCGTAGATCGCGTCGTGCATGTAGTACGGGTGGCCGGTGCGCGGCGGCGGCGGTGTCCAGGCCATGGATTCCGACTCTAGCAGCGGGCAAGGGCCTGTCAACCGCCATCGGTGTATAGTGGCGGCCGTCCAATCTTTCGCCGCGCCGGGTTGACGGCGGTCGAGGAGACTCCATGGGGCAGATGCCGACCGAGAGCGACGTCATCAAGATGATCGACAGCCTCAGCAACTGGGGGCGCTGGGGAGCGGAAGATCAGCTGGGGACGATCAACTTCATCACGCCCGACAAGCGCCGGCGGGCCGCGCGGCTGGTCGCGGACGGCGTGCCCGTGAGCTGCGCGCGTCCTATCTCGACCGAGATCGCGGCCGACACGACCTTTCAGCCGCTGCGCTTCATGGTGGACAGCGGCGAAGGGCGCGATACCGCGTCGCCCGAGCGCGTGCTCCAGCGCCGCGGGGCCTCGGAATTCATCGGCATGGTCTTCCACGGCTACTCGATCACCCACGTCGACACGCCGGCCCACTATTTCTGGAACGGCCGGATCTACAACGGGCGCTCGTGCAACCTCATCACCTCGCGCGAGGGCGCGCAGGTGGAGTCCGTCGATCTCTTGCGCGACGGCGTGGTCAGCCGTGGCGTCCTGCTCGACATCGCCGCCCTGCGCGGGCGCTGGCTGAGCTCGGGCGAGGGCGTGATGCCGGAAGACCTGGAGGCTGCCGAGAAAGCGGCCGGCCTGCGGGTCGAGGAGGGCGACATCCTCCTGCTGCGGACCGGTTACTATGGCCGCCGGCTGAAGGAGGGCCCGCGCAGTCCGCTGAAGGACGGCTCGCCGGCGGCGCACGTGGCCTGTGCGCCGTGGTTCCGCGAGCGCGGCATCGCCATGCTGGGCACCGACACCCACAACGACGTGACGCCGCCGCCCTACCCGAAGGTCGGCAACGCGCTGCACGTGGTGGCGCTGGTCACGCTGGGGCTGTGGCTCATCGACAACATGAACCTCGAGGAGCTGGCCCAGGCCTGCGCGGCCCGGCGCCGCTGGGAATTCATGCTGACGATCGCGCCGCTCCGGCTGCAGAACACCACCGGCTCGCCGGTGAACCCGATCGCGGTGTTCTGAGAGGGCCCGCGAAGGAGTCTGCTCATGAACGCGCGGGTCGCCAACATCGGCCCCCGAGAGCGGCGCCGGCGGCTGATCCTCGGCGTGGTCGCGCTGGCCGTCGGGGTGGCCGCGGTGGCCGCGCTCATCATCGGCGGCGCGGCGCGCGGCTGGATCGTGCTGGCCGTCGTGCCCTTCTGGGTCGGCGCCCTCGGGCTGATCCAGGCCCGCGAGCGGACCTGAGTACGCCTGGCCGCGCGCGGCGCGCGCAACATGGACGGCGCCGACGAGGCGGTGAGGGATCCGGAAGAAGCGCGCCGGCTCCGCGCCCAGGCCCGGCGGATCTATG
This sequence comes from Candidatus Methylomirabilota bacterium, assembly GCA_036001065.1. Taxonomy (NCBI): domain Bacteria; phylum Methylomirabilota (SeqCode); species Candidatus Methylomirabilota bacterium. The sequence continues at coordinate 21,323 of DASYUQ010000209.1, read as the reverse complement.
CGGAGTCGTTCGCGGGCGCCGCGCTGTTGACGGGGCTGAGCCTGGTGGCCTCCGTGTGGATCGCGGGCTAGCCGCCGGCGTCGCTAACAGACCGGACGGTTCGGCACCGACTGATCGATCATCACCAGCTCGAGCAGCGCGCCCACCTCATGGCTGCCGCCGCTCGACGAGCAGCCCGTAGTGCTCGGGGTGCCGGCGGCCGAAGAAGTTCCAGCGCTTGCGGGCGGGGATCATCTGCTCGAGGTCGATGCGCGCCGCCACCAGCTCGTCGCCGGTGGTCGAGGCCTTGGCGACGATCTCGCCGAGCGGGTTGACGATGGCGCTGCCGCCGATGAACTCGACGCCGTCCTCCAGGCCGGCCTTGGCGCAGCCGACGACGAAGAGGCTGTTCTCGTAGGCGCCGGCCCGCATGACCAGCTCGTTGTGGGCGAGCGCCAGCGGGTAGGCGGGCGTGTTGTAGCCGGTGACGATGATCTCGGCGCCCAGCAGCCCGAGGCACCGGTACGATTCCGGATAGCGCCGGTCCTGGCAGATGGCGATGCCCACCCGCGCCTTCTTGGCCTCGTACACCTTGAAGCCGGTGTCGCCGTGGGCGAAGTAGTAAGGCTCGAAGACGCGCGCGATGCCCTCGGGGTCGGGGTGCGACAGCCCGGGCAGATGGGTCTTCCGGTACTTCTCGAAGATCGTGCCGTCCTCGTCCACCAGGACGGCGGTGTTGTAGCGGCCGGCGCCGTCGCGCTCGGCGTAGCCCAGATGGAAGGCCAGGCGGGCCGCGCGCGCCCGCTCGAAGAGCGGCGCCACGACCTTGGAGGGCATCTCGGGCTCGAAGAACTGGTCGTAGGCCTCGCGGATGCGCTTGGGGAAGTAGGGCGTCAGCGCCAGCTCGGGGTAGACGAGCAGCTCGACGTCCTCGGCGATGGCCTGGTCCATGAGCGCGAGCATCCGCTCGACGGCCGTCTCCCGCGGCGTGCCCTCGTTGATCGCGCCCATCTGCGCGGCGGCGACTTTCACGAAGCGCGGCATGGCAGCCTCCTGGCTCTCAGGATGGGCGCCATTATAGACCGAGGTGCTCAGAGGACGCCGGGGGGGGGAACGACTTCAGGCTCGGCGGCGTGTCGCCGAGCGGGGCGGCCTCACGTCGGCCGCCGAGGGCCTACAGACGGGGCAGCAGCGCCTCGACCAGCGACGCCGGGAGGTGGAACTCCAACGCCTGATAGGCGAGGAGCCCGCCGCCGAGCAGCGTCACGATCATCGCGGTCTTCAGGAGTCGTCGCAGTCCGGCTCGGTCGGAGTGGGCCGCGCTGATCCTGGGAGCCGAACCGGCGGCCGGCCGGGCGAGCATGGCCTCACGGGCCTTCTGCTGGGCGAGAAAGACGCGACGGCGCTCTTCCTGTGTGAGTCGGTTCATCTGCACCTCCCAACTCACGGGTCTCACCACCTCCCTCATGCAAACTCCTCGCCGATTTTCTTCTGGCCCGAAACCTGGGCCGAGAATCACGTGACGACAGGGGGTTAAGTGACGGTCAGGCCGTCGGCGCGGTCAGGCCATGCCACTCGGGAAGGCAGATTATGCCAGGATGCACAAAAAATATCGTCACCCCACTGGGCCCGGCGAGCGGCGCCCTCAGCGACCCGTCCGGCGCCGCGCGCTCCACTCGCTCGAGCGCCCGCCCGGCTCCCCGAAGCGGCCCGCCGCGAGATCCCCCTCGATCCGCGCGGTGAAGACCACCCCCTCGGCGGTGAAGCTGAGCTGCTCACCGGCGAGCCGGCCCTCGACGGTAATCCGCCGTTCCTCGAGGTCCAGCGTGCCGCTCACCTGTTGGAACCGCTGGCGGAGCTCGATCACGGCCGCCTTCTCGCCCTCCCCCGGGCGCAGCGTTGCGCGCCAGGTGCCGGCGACGTCGGCCGGCACCAGCCAGTAGTAGATCGTGTGCTCGCGGTCGGGGCCGCGCACGCGCTGGAGACGGTCGGGTCGCCAGTCGGCCATCCCGAAGTCGTGGGAGACGATGCGCGTGCCGGGCCGCAACTCGCGCAGGAGTCGGGGACGAAGCCGAAGATTCACGTCGTCGCGCAGGTAGAGCGCGACGACAGTCGCCCCCCGGATGTCGGCGGCGAAGAGGTCCTGCCAGAGGAACTGGACGCGGTCGCCGACGCCCGCCGTGAGGGCGCTCTCCCGGCTGGTCTGCACCAGCGCGGGCTCGATCTCCACGCCGACGCCGCGCGCGCCGAAGTCCCGAGCGGCGGCGATGATGAGCCGCCCGTCGCCGCTGCCCAGGTCGTAGACGACGTCGCCGGTCGTCACCCCGGCCAGCCTGAGCATCTCGAGGCCGACCAGATCCGGGGTGGCGACGTAAAGGACGTCGGGTCCGCTGAACCCCGGACCGCCGGCCCGGCACCCGGCCGTTGCGGCCAGGACCAGCCCCAGCGCGCCGAGCAGGGCCGGGTGCCGCGCCATCGACGGGCGCCGGCTAGGGCCGGTCCAATTAACTTCGCCATACTTCGTTCTCGGATTCACTCAGGCTCGCCTCGGGCAGCGGCCGCCCTGCGGCTTCGCACTCCCACGCCGGTCCTCGACGGACAACCGCGTACGCCTCCGGCCGGCGCCTCCCTCGGGCCTCGTCTGGCTCGTTACTTGGACCGGCCCTGGCAGGGCACCCCCGTTGAGGCATCGCCGGAACTGGTTGGAGGTGTACTAGTGCCGTTCCAACTTGTTGATACTAAATCTGTCCACGAACGACGTACACGGTGCCTTCCTAGGCGCGAATAGTTGGAACGGCACTAGAAGCGGCGCCGGCCGCTCAGCTGGCGCTTGCGCAGGCGCAGCGACTTCGGGGTCACCTCGAGCTGCTCGTCCTCGCGGATCCACTCCAGGCTCTGCTCGAGGTTCATGATGCGGGGCGGGGTGAGCTTGACGGACTCGTCCGCGGTGGACGAGCGCATGTTGGTGAGCCGCTTCTCCTTGGTGATGTTGACGTCGATGTCGCTGTCGCGCGAGTTCTCGCCCACGATCTGGCCCTCGTAGACCTCGAGGCCGGGCCCCACGAACATCACCCCCCGCGCCTGGAGGTGGTCGATGGCGTAGGCGGTCGTGCGGCCGGCGCGATCGGCGACCAGCGCGCCGTTCTGACGGTGGGCGATCTCGCCCTGCCAGGCGTCCCAGCCGTCGAACAGATGATTCAGCAGTCCTGTCCCTCGGGTATCGGTCAGAAACTCCGTTCGATATCCTATGAGGCCGCGGGCCGGGATGCGGTACTCCAGGCGCACGCGTCCGGTGCCGTGGTTGACCATCTTCGTCATGGCGCCCCGGCGCGGCCCGACCTTCTGGGTCACCGCCCCGATGTGCTCCTCGGGGATGTCGATGACCAGGTATTCCATCGGCTCCAGGAGTTGGCCGCGGTCCTGGCGGGTGATGATCTCGGGCTTGCCCACCTCCGCCTCGAACCCTTCGCGCCGCATCATCTCGATGAGGATCGCCAGCTGCAGCTCGCCGCGGCCGGAGACGCGGAAGGTGTCGGGTGAATCGGTTTCCTCGACGCGGATGCCCACGTTGATCCGACGCTCCTTCATGAGCCGCTCGCGCAGCTGCGGCGAGGTGACGAAGCGCCCCTCCTTGCCGGCGAATGGCGAGACGTTGGCGGAGAAGAGCATTGACACCGTCGGTTCGTCGATGCGGATCAGGGGTAGGGCTTGCGGGCTTTCCGGATCGGCGATTGTTTCACCGATTTCGATAGCCTCGATACCTGCGATGGCCACCAGATCCCCAGCGCTGGCCTCCGGCACCTCGATTCTCTTGAGCCCCTCGTAGCCGTAGAGCACGGTGACCTTGGCGGACTCGATCGAGCCGTCGCGGTGCACGACGGCGACGCGATCGGCCTGGCGGATGCGACCGTTGAAGATCCGGCCGATGACGAGACGGCCGACGTAATCGTCCCAGTCGAGCATGGCACCCCGGAACTGCAGCCCCCCGGCCGGGTCGAACCGCGGGGCGGGCACGGTGGCCAGGATCGTCTCGAACAGCGGCTCCAGCGACTTTCCGGGCGCTTTCGGATCCGCCGTCGCCGTGCCGGCCTTGGCGTTGGTGTAGAGCACCGGGAACTCGAGCTGCTCTTGGGCGGCGTCGAGGTCGATGAAGAGGTCGTAGACCTCGTCGAGGACCTCGGCCGGGCGGGCGTCGCTGCGGTCGATCTTGTTGATGACGACGATCGGCGGCAGCCCCGCCTCCAGCGCCTTCTTCAGCACGAAGCGCGTCTGGGGCAGCGGCCCCTCCGCCGCGTCCACCAGCAGCAGCACGCCGTCCACCAGCGTCAGCGTCCGTTCCACCTCGGAGCCGAAGTCGGCGTGGCCCGGCGTGTCCACGATGTTGATGTGGACGCCCTTGTACTTGATGGCCGTGTTCTTGGCCATGATGGTGATGCCCTTCTCGCGCTCGAGGTCGATGGAGTCCAGGATGCGCTCGGGCACCGACTCGTTGGCGCGGAAGAGCCCCGACTGCCAGAGCATGGCGTCCACCAGGGTGGTCTTGCCGTGATCGACGTGGGCGATGATCGCGATGTTTCGGATGTCGTCGCGCTGCAGCATCCTGTTCATCCTATCACGCGGGGGCACGCGCGCAGCGCGTGCCGGATGCGGATCACTCCGGCCCGAGTACAAGGAAACCCTCACGCTCGGCCGCCACGGCCTGGTGTCGGTCGAGGGTCACGAACTGCAGGCGGGATGGATCCTCCTCGGCGGCGACGATAGCGGCTCCGATCTGGAGCGCATCCGCGGTCCGCAAGGGATGGGTCTCTACGATCCGCTCCGCCTGGCGCCGGACGATCTCCGTCGCAATGATCTCGGTCCACCGTTCCCAGGCCTCGAGGAGCTCTCGACGCGCGGCGAGCAGGCGCTCCGCGGTGCGGGGCTTCTCACGGCGCCGGCGGGCGAGCGCGTCCAGGAGCTCGACACGCGTGAGGGTCCAGACCACGACGTCGGGATCCGCCCGGAGCCAAGCCTGAACGCGGTGGGTGGTGGGCTCAGCGACGAGTAGCGGGATCAGCGCAGAAGTGTCCCAGAACCTCACCAACCTCTCCGGCGCTCGGCAAGGAACTCTTTCAGGAGGCCGCCCTTCAGGCGCAGCCGGGGCCGACCCAGCCACGGCGGCAGACCGCCCTTGCCGCGGCGGGCGATCCCTCGCCGCTCCAGACGGATGAGGCGCTCGTCGGAGCCTCCAGCGGCGCGGGGGGTCGGGCCGAGCGGGACGATCTGGGCGATCGGCTGGTCCCGGTCAAGCACGAGGACCGAGCCACCGGCGCGGACATGGTCGAGATAGCTGGACAGATTGTTCTTCAGTTCGGCGATCTTGGCCCTCTTCATGTGGCTATGTTAGCTATGTGCCTGGTGTGGGTCAAATGACAGTGGGCGACACCTTCGGTGGCGCCGCCACCGCCACTGGCCGCCGACGTCGAACCCCGCCCGGCACGTATCGAGCGTGCGCATCATGCGTGTATAATGACGCTCACTCACGCGGGCCCGATCACGGACTGAGGGTCAGTGATGGGCTCGTCTGCGGAGGGCGCTATGGAGGCGAAGTGGGTCGGCCTCAGATGGAATCGCGGCATCGAGATCCACAGCTACAGCTCCGCTGGCCGCGAAGGTGATCGGTATCTTGGGCCAATCGCGCCCGGCCGGGTGCCCAAGCCCTTGTCTGACATTGCGGAGTGTCTGCTTCAGCGCCGCGGGTGGTAGCGCTGTGGACACGCGGGAAGTGATTCGCTGGCTGATCGCGGTCGCCGTCGTCGCGTTACTCACTGGCTCAACCCTCGCGCAGCCCAAAAGTGCAAAGTCGCCGGCGGCCGTGATCACGCTGGAGAAGGGCGGAGAGATCAGGCTGGAGCTCTGGCCGGCCGACGCGCCGAACCACGTCAAGAACTTCCTCGATCTCGCGCGCAAGGGGTTCTACAACGGGCAGCGCGTGCACCGGGTCGAACCCGGGTTCGTGGCGCAGTTCGGCGATCCACAGTCGAAGACCCTCCCGATGGACGACCCGCGGATGGGCATCGGCGGTCCGGGCTACACGATCAAGGCCGAGTTCAACAAGCGCCCGTTCGACCGTGGCGTGCTGGGGATGGCGCGCTCGGGCCATCCTGACTCCGCGGGCAGCCAGGTGTACGTGATGCTGGGGCCGGCGCACTTCCTGGACGGTAAGTACACGGCCTTCGGGCGCGTCGTGAGCGGCATGGAGGTCGTGGACAGGATCAAGGTCGGCGATCGCATCAGGTCGATTGCCGTCACGGACCGCTAGAGGAGAGTCCCGTGAAGCAGACGGCCGTCATCATGCTCGAGAACGGGGGCCAGATCCGGATCGAGTTTTTCCCCCGAGACGCCCCCCGGACCGTTGAGAACTTCGTGACGCTGGCCCAGAAGGGCTTCTACGACGGTCTCACCTTCCACCGCGTGGTCCCCGACTTCGTCGTGCAGGGCGGCGACCCGAAGGGCAACGGCACCGGCGGCCCGGGGTACACGATCAAGGCCGAGTTCAACCCGCGGACGCACGGGCGGGGCACCGTGGCCATGGCGCGCAGCCAGCAGCCCGACTCCGCCGGCAGCCAGTTCTACATCACCTATGGGCCGCAGCCCCACCTCGACGGCCACTACACGGTCTTCGGGCAGGTGGTCGCCGGCCTGGAGCACGTCGACCGCATCAAGCCGGGCGATCGGATGAAGTCGGTGGCGATCGTCGAGGAGTAGCCCGGTGACCTGGTCCCTGCTGGTCCGCGACGGCACCGTCATCGACGGCACCGGCGCGCCGGGGCAGCGCTCCGACGTGGCGATCGAAGGCGACCGTATCGTGGCGGTCGGCGCCGGGCTGAGGGGCGAGGCCGTCCGGGTGATCGACGCCACCGGCCACGTCGTCGCCCCCGGGTTCATCGACGTCCACTCCCACTCCGATCTCTTCTACCTCGGTTGCCCGGCGGCGGAGTCGAAGATCCGGCAGGGGTGCACGACCGAGGTGGTGGGCATGTGCTCCTTCTCGCCGGCGCCGGTCCATCCGGAGCGGCACGAGCTGGTGCGGACGTGGGCTGGCGGGATCGGCGCGCGCCTGGACATCCGCTGGGAGACCTTCGGCCAGTACCTCGACGTCCTGCGCGCGGCCCGACCCTCCATCAACGTCGCGCACTTCGTGGGCCACGGCGCGCTGCGGCTGGCCTCTGTCGGCCCCCACGATCGCCCGGCCGGCCCCGACGACCTCGGGACGATGGAGCGGCTGCTCCACGAGGCGTTGGACGCGGGGGCCTTCGGATTCTCGACGGGGCTCGTCTACCCTCCGAGCGCGTACGGCACGGCGGGGGAGCTGATCGCGCTGGCGCGCTCGATGGCGCCGCGGGGCGGGCTCTACTTCTCCCACGTGCGTGGCGAGTCCTCGACGGTGGAGGACTCCATCGGCGAGGCGATCCGCATCGGCGAGGACGGCGGGGTCGGCGTGCAGATCGCGCACGTGAAGGTGGGGGGACGCGAGAACTGGTCGAAGATGGACCGCGTGCTCAAGCTGATCGACGACGCGCGGGCGCGCGGCGTGGACGTGGGCGGCGACGTCTATCCGTACCACGCGGGCTCCACCAAGATGGACAACCTGCTCCCGGGGTGGGTCCACGACGGCGGGACCGCCAGGCTGCTGGAGCGGATCGGCGACGCCGCGACCCGACAGCGGATCGTCGAGGAGTGTCTGGTGGCCGGCGAGCGGTGGCGGACTCTGTCCATGGGTGCCGTGGGGTTCGACGAGATCCAGATCGCGACGTGCGCCCAGCGCGATCTCGAGGGCATGACCGTGGCCGCGCTGGCCAAGAAGAGAGGGACACCGCCCGCCGAGGCGATACTGCATCTCCTGCTCGAGGAGCGGGCGACCGTCTCCATGATCGCCTTCTCCCAGAGCCCGGACAACGTCGCCAAGGTGCTGGCGCATCCGGCGATCATGATCGGCTCCGACTCGCTCGGCCTGGCGACCGGGCCGGGGCCGCATCCCGGCAAGCCGCATCCGCGCATGTACGGCACCTTTCCCCGGGTACTGGGCGTGTACGCGCGGGAGCGAAAGCTCTTCTCCCTGGAGACGGCGGTCCGGAAGATGACGGGCCTGTGCGCGGCCCGCCTCGGCCTCGAGGACCGCGGCCTCCTGCGCCCCGGCTACGCGGCGGACCTCGCCCTCTTCGATCCGAACACCGTCAAGGACGAGGCGACCTTCGCCGATCCCCACCGGTATCCGACGGGCATCCCGTACGTCGTCGTCAACGGCGCGGTCGTCGTGGACGGCGGCCGGTTCCACGCCGCCGGCACCGGACGGGTTCTCACTCCATAAGGCTACGCCGCCACCGGGCGGCGAAGGAGGCACCATGCCAGCGGGACAGCTCTTCATCAACGGCACCTGGCGTCCGCCGCTCTCTGGCGAGACGTACGCACCGATCAACCCGGCCACCGAGGAGCCGGTCACCCAGGTCGGCAAGGGCGACGAGCGCGACATCGATCTGGCCGTGGCCGCCGCGCGCAAGGCCTTCGACTCCGGCCCCTGGCCCAAGATGAGCCCTCACGAGCGGGGCCGGATCGTCTGGAAGCTCGGCGACCTGATCACGCAGAACCTCGACGAGATGGCGCGCCTGGAGAGCCTGTGCACGGGCAAGACGCTCTTCGATTCGGGGAAGGTCGAGATCCCGTTCGCCGCCGACGTCTTCCGCTACTACGCCGGCTGGGCCACCAAGATCCACGGCGAGACGCTCCAGCTCCGGGAAAACGCCTTCACCTTCACGCTCCGCCATCCCGTCGGCGTGGTGGGCGCGATCGTCCCCTGGAACTTCCCGTTCCTGCTCTCGTCGTGGAAGATCGCGCCGGCACTTGCCGCCGGCAACGCGGTGGTGCTGAAGCCGGCCTCGCAGACGCCGCTGACGGCGCTCAAGTTCGCCGAACTCTGCCAGGAGGCGGGGCTCCCCGAGGGCGTCTTCAACGTGGTCACCGGGCCCGGCGGCAAGGCGGGGATGGCGCTGGTCCGCGATCCGCGCGTGGACAAGATCGCCTTCACGGGCTCGACGGAGGTGGGCAAGCAGATCATGCGGGAGGCGGCGGGGACGCTGAAACGACTGTCTCTCGAATTGGGAGGCAAGTCGCCGAATATCGTATTCGCCGACGCCGACCTGGAGGCCGCCATCCGCGGGGCGATGACGGGAATCTTCTACAACAAGGGCGAGGTCTGCGCCGCGGGCTCCCGCCTGTTCCTCGAGGAGAAGATCCACGGCGAGTTCGTGGCCAAGCTCACCGAGCGGGTGAAGGGCCTGAAGGTCGGCGATCCCCTGGACAAGTCGACGCGCATGGGACCGGTGGTGTCCAAGCAGCAGATGGAGACGGTCCTCAGCTATATCGAGTCGGGCAAGAAGGAAGGCGCGCGCCTGGTGACGGGCGGCGGCCGCGCCAACGTGGGCACCGGCAAGGGCTACTTCGTGGAGCCGACGATCTTCGAGGGCGTCGGCAACCATATGAAGATCGCCCGCGAAGAGATCTTCGGTCCGGTGCTGGCGGTCATCCCGTTCAAGTCGGTGGAGGACGGGATCGCCGAGGGCAACGCCACCACCTACGGCCTGGCGGCGGCGGTGTGGACGCGGGATGTCGCCAAGGCGCTCAAGGCGGCGCGGGCCATCCGCGCCGGCACGGTGTGGGTCAACGCCTATAACCTCTACGACGCCGCCCTGCCCTTCGGCGGCTTCAAGGAATCCGGCTTCGGACGCGAGATGGGCTCGGCCGGGCTGGAGCACTACACCGAGGTCAAGAGCGTCTGGGTGGACCTTTCCTGAACCGCGCAAGCGGAGGAGAACTGCCATGAGTTGGCATCGCGCTCTCTTCTGGCTGGTCGCTGTCCTGGCCGTCGGGCTGGTCGTGGCGCCGGCGGCCTCGGCCCCGACGCCCAGGATCGTCACGGAGAGCTATTTCGTGCCGGCGACCGATCCGGGCATCGTCGAGGACGGCCAGCGATACTGGTCCGCCGGTAGGCCGTACTACGATCCGTCGAACATCGCGGTCCCCACGCTCCTGATCCTCGCCGAATGGGACGCCGACACCCCCTTCTATATGGCCCAGGCCGTGTTCGCCAAGCTCACAAACGTCCCCCGCAAGCGGCTCGTGCTGATCGGCGAGGGCACGCACGGCGTCGCGTTGGAGAAGAACCGGATGCAGCTCTTCCGGGAGGTGCAGCTCTTTCTCGACGAGGCCCGCTAGTGCCGTTCCAACTTGTTGATACTAAATCTGTCCACGAACGACGTACACGGTGCCTTCCTAGGCGCGAATAGTTGGAACGGCACTAGGTTCTGCCGGTTGCGCTGGGTGGCGGGCGGACCTCAGGCCCGCCACCGGCAGCCCGCGGCGACGCTTGACCCGGTGCGCTCGACCTTCTCCGAGTTCGACATAAGCGAGCAGCCTGCGTGAAGCCCCGGCTCAAGGTGTGGGTCGTCTTTGCCGGTCGCGTCAAGTTCGGCGACGGCCGCGCGCGACTCCTGGAGCTCGTCGACGACCTCGGCTCGTTCAAGAAGGCGGTGGCGCGGATGCGGATGTCGTACCGGAACGCCTGGGGGTACTTCCGGGAACTGGAGAAGGCCGCGGGGTTCCGGTTGCTGGAGCGAAGGCCGGGGGGGGGACCGCGGAGCGGAACGAGGCTGACGCGCGAGGGTAAGGCGTTCCTCACGCGATACTGGCGCTTCCGCCGGGGGCTGGAAACGGTCGTGGACCGCCACTTCCACCGATCGTTCGGGAGGGGGAAGTAGTTGCGGAGGGTTTTGCGCTCAACTATGCTTGCCAAAGCATAATGGGCCAGGGATACCGGTCGATCGTTGGTGGGCTGGCCGCCCTCGGGGTCCTGGTCTGTGGCGGGGCCGCCCGGGCGGACTCGAAGGTCGTCATCCTGTCCACGACCACGAGCACGCAGGACTCCGGCCTCCTCGACGTGCTGGTGCCGATCTTCGAGGGCAAGACTGGCTTGACGCTCAAGACGATCTCGGTGGGCACTGGCCAGGCGCTGGCGCTGGCGGCGCGGGGCGAGGCCGACGTGACGCTGGCCCACGCGCCGGAGCTCGAGAAGAAGTACGTCGCCGAGGGAAGGATGCTCAACCGGCGTCTGGTCATGTACAACGACTTCATCATCGTCGGGCCCGAGGCCGACCCGGCCAGGATCAAAGGAGAGAGGCGGGCGGTGGCGGCGTTGAAGAGAATCGCCGAGACGGGTGCGCGCTTCGTCTCCCGAGGCGACAAATCGGGCACTCACACGCTGGAGCTGAACCTCTGGAAACAAGCCGGCCTCCCGCCCGCCGGGCCCTGGTACATCGAGTCGGGCCAGGGGATGGGGGCGACTCTGGGTCTCGCCGATGACCGGAGGGCCTACACGCTCGCCGATCGCGCCACGCTGCTGGCGTTCCGCAAGCGAGTGGCGCTCGAGGTGATGGTCGAGGGCGATCGGCCGTTGCTCAATGTCTACTCGGTCATGGAGGTCAACCCGGCCAACGGCCCCCGGGTCAACGCGGCGGGCGGCCAGGCCTTCGCCGACTTCATGGTCTCGCCCGCGGTGCAGGAGGTGATCAAGACCTTCGGCGGGGACAGGTACGGCCAGGCGCTGTTCGTGCCGATCGCCGGCAAGAAGGAGGAGGACCTGTAGCCGGTGAGCGTGCTGGTCGAGGGGCTTCGCCAGGCGCTCGGGCTGCTGGTCGGCGGCGATGTCGAGATCTGGTCGATCCTGTGGCTGTCGCTCCTCGTGTCGGGGTCCGCGACCCTGGTGGCGCTCCTGATGGGGATTCCGCTGGGCGTGCTGCTGGCGCTGAACCGCTTCCCCGGCCGCCGGCTCGTCGTCAGCGCCGTGAACACCGGGATGGGTCTGCCGCCGGTCGTGGTCGGGCTCTTCGTCTCCATCCTGCTCTGGCGAAGCGGACCGTTCGGCGACCTCGAGATCCTCTACACGCCGGCGGCCATCGTCATCGCGCAGGCCGTGATCGCCTCGCCCATCGTCACCGGGATCACGCTGGCGGCCGTGCAGCACGTGCCCGAAGCGTTCCGGCTGCAGCTGCTGGGCCTGGGCGCCTCGCGGACCCAGATGGTGTGGGTCGTGCTCCGCGAGGCGCGGCTGCCCATGCTGGCGGCGGTGATGGCCGGTTTCGGCGGCGTGATCTCGGAGATCGGCGCTTCGATGATGGTCGGCGGCAACATCAAGGGCCAGACGCGCACCCTGACGACGGCGATGGTGCTGGAGACCAACAAAGGCAACTTCGACATCGCCATCGCGCTGGCGATCCTGCTGCTGGTGCTCGTCTTCGCGGTGAGTTGGGCGCTGACGTCGATCCAGCAACGCCGCGCCTCCTGAGCGACGGCGGCGGGACCCCGCGCGCTGCGGCGTATAATCCGGCGTGATGGCTCGCCTCGGGTTCGTCCTGCTCACGCTCCTGGTGGCGGCCGGCTCGGCGCGCGCCGACGAGCTCACGCTGTCCGTGGCCATCAGCATGAAGGAGGCCGTGGAAGAGATCGGCCGGCGCTTCGTCGAAGGCCGGCCCGGGCTGACGCTGCGCTATAACCTCGGCGCCTCGGGTGAGCTGCAGAAGCAGATCGAGGCCGGTGCCCCGGTCGATCTCTTCGTCTCGGCCGCCCAGCGGCAGATGGACGAGCTGGAGCGGAGGGGGCTGATCGCCGGCGCCACCCGCCGCCTGTTCGCGCGCAACGTGCTGGTCGTCGTCAAGCCCGCGGACTCGCGCGTCGATCTCTCGAAGCCTGGCGATCTGCTCGGCCCGCGGGTGGGAAGGATCGTGATCGGCAATCCGAAGACGGTGCCGGTCGGCCAGTATTCCGAGGAGAGCCTGCGCAACCTCGGCCTGTGGGAGCGGCTGCACCCCAGGCTGGTCTTCGCCGAGAACGTCCGCCAGGCCCTCGACTACGTCGCCCGCGGCGAGGTCGAGGCCGGCTTCGTCTATGCGACCGATGCCGCCGCGCGCGCGGACCGCGTGAAGGAGGCGTTTCGCCCGCCGGAAGACACCTATCGGCCGATCGTCTATCCGGTCGCCGTCGTCGCGGCCTCCAACCACCAGGCGCTGGGCCGGGCCTTCATCGACGTGCTCGTCGGGCCCGAGGGGCGGGCGATCCTCGCGCGGCGGGGATTCCAGCCGCCGTCCCCTGGCGTCCGATGAGACACCCTGTGTCAACCCTCGAGTGGTCACGCGGCGGCCAGGCGCTGGGCGCCACGGTGAAGCGTGACGTCGTAGGGGCGGCGATTCTGCCAGCAGCGCCACAGGACACGAATCCACGCGCGAGCCAGGATGCGGATCGCATGGGGATGACGGCAGCCTCGCCGGCGCGCGGCGGCGTAGATCGCCGCCGCCCAGGGCGAGCCGTGGCGCGAGTTGTCGGCGAAGGTGGTAAGGGCCTGCCGCAGGCGCTTGTTGCACGCCCAGCGAAAGGCGACGCCGCGGTGCTTGCCGGATTCGCGGGTGACGGGCGCGATGCCTCCCTCGGCCGCCAGCTGCTCGTTGGTGGGAAAGCGGGTGCGATCATCCCCGAGCTCGGCCAGGATCTGGGCGGCGTTCACGCTGCCGCTGCGCGGCAGCGATTGCAGGAGGGGGCCGTCAGGGTGCTGCGGCAGGGCGGCGGCGATGGCCGCCGAGAGCTGCTGGATCTGAGCCACGAGCGGGAGCAGCACCGCCACGAGCGCGCGGACGATCTCGCCACTGGCTTCGGCCTCGAGCTCGCCCGTCTGCGCGAGGGGCGCCGTGCGCAGTCGCGCGAGGAGGTCGGGGACCGGCCGGCGGCCGCAGTAAGCGTGCTGCATGAGGAACCGCGCGAGGCGTTTCTCGCCGAGCCGCTCGGCGCTGTGGGGGGTGGGGTAGCGGCTGAGGAAGGCGAGGGCGATGGGCGTCGCGATATCGGCGAAGATCGCGGCGGCCCCGGGCCAGAAGCGCTCGAGCAGCGCCCGGAGCTGATTGGCGAGGGCGCCGCGCTGCACGACGAGATCGTCGCGGCTGCGCACCAAGGCGCGGAGGGCGCGCGTCGCGTCGGACAAGGGCTGGAGGGGGCGGAAGCGATGGCCGTCGGTGCGGAGCAGATCGGCGAGGATGAAGGCGTCGCCGGGATCACTCTTGCTGCCCGCCGCCGAGTAGCGGGGCCGACTGGCCTTGAGAGCGTTGGGATGGATAGGGACGACCGGGTGGCCGGCGTCCATGAGGATATCGACGACGAGGCCCGAGGGGCGTTCGATGGCGACGGGGAGGCAGGCGGGGGGGCCGAAGCGCGCCAACTGGCGCAGCAGCTCCGCCAAGCCGTCGGCCGAGTGCTCTACGCGGCCCTGCCAGCACACCTGGCCCGTCGCGTCGAGGACGCATACGGCGTGCTCCTGGCTCGCCCAGTCGAAGCCGACGGGGAAATTCATTGCACTCCTCCCGGAGATGGCGAGACACTGCGCGGTGAGAGGTCCTGCCGGTCGCTCACTGCTCGGCGCTCCGGGCTTCAGTTGCCCCTGGCGCGACACCCTGTGGCCGGTCTGGGCCTCTCGTCATCTGATTCGGGGGAGCGGGTCTCATCGTGGCCGTCGAGCGGCAAGCGCACTTGGCTCTCCCCGAACCCGTCCAGTTCCATTCCTCTCCAGGATGAGCGGTTTCGCGAGGGGCGCCCAAGAAATACGATCGCGCATTGCCCGCAGGATCGACGATCGCCCACCAGGCCATACCTCGGTATCCCCTCGAACAGGACTCTCTTCGAACATCTCCAAGGGAGGGTAGCCCAGTGAGCGCGGAGAACCTGGACGCGCTCGCGCTATCGCTGCGGGTGGCGGTTCTCGCCACCACGGTCAACGCCCTGGCCGGGATCCCTCTGGCCTACGTGCTCGCGCGCCATTCCTTCCGGGGCCGCGCGCTCGTCGATCTCCTGGTGACGCTGCCCCTCATCCTGCCGCCCACGATCACCGGCTATTACCTCATCGTTCTCCTCGGCCGCCGCGGCTGGCTCGGTACGCCCCTGTACGCGCTGACCGGCTGGACCGTGGCCTTCACCTGGTACGCCGCCGTGATCGCCGCCACCGTCATGGCGCTCCCCCTGCTCGTGCGCACGGCCCGCGCCGCGATCGAGTCCGTCGATCGCGACCTCGAGAAGGCCGCGTTCACCCTGGGGCGCCCGGAATGGCGGACGGCGCTGGAGGTGACGCTGCCGCTCGCCCGTAACGGGATCCTGGCCGGACTCGTACTGGCCTTCGCGCGCGCGCTGGGCGAGTTCGGCGCGACGCTGATGCTGGCGGGCAACATCCCGGGCCGAACGACGACGGTGCCGCTGGCGATCTACACCGCGGTCCAGACGGGAGAGATGCACGACGCGCTCCTGCTCGTCGCCGCGCTCACCGCTTTGTCGTGCGCCGTGCTGGTCGTCGCCGGGCGTCTGGGAGTTCGGGCCACGTGAGCGAACGCCTGCAGATCAGGCTGGTCAAGCGGCTCCCCGGGTTCACGCTCGACGTCGAGTGGGCGGCCGGGGACGGGGTCGTCGTCCTCTTCGGGCCCTCCGGCGCCGGCAAGACGCTCACCCTGCAGTGCTTGGCCGGGCTCCTGCGGCCCGACGCGGGTCGGGTCGTCGTCGACGGCACCGTCCTCTTCGACGCCGGGGCCGGCGTGGAGCTGCCGCCGCAACGGCGGCGGGTCGGCTACGTCTTCCAGGGGTACGCCCTCTTCCCCCACCTCACCGTCGCCCAGAACGTCGCCTTCGGCCTTCGCGATCTCCCCCGCCCGCGCCGTGACGAACGGGTGGCCGGCGTCATGGAGCGTCTGGGGCTGACGGGGCTCGAACGGCGTTATTCGGGCGAGCTCTCCGGCGGCCAGCGACAACGCGTCGCGCTGGGCCGGGCGCTGGCGATCGACCCGGCGCTGCTGCTGCTCGACGAGCCGCTCTCGGCCCTCGACCAGCCGCTTCGGCGGGCCCTGCGCGACGAGCTGCGCGCGATCCTCGAGCACTGCGGCACGGCGGCCGTCGTGGTGACCCACGACTTCACCGAAGCCTACCAGCTCGGCGATCGCGTCGTCGTCTACGACGGGGGACGCGTGATCCAGTCGGCGCCGCGTGCAGAGCTGTTGTGGCGGCCGGCGTCGGAAGCGGTGGCGCGGATCATCGGAGTCCGCAATATTTTGGCCGGGACGGTGGTCAAGGCGACGCCAGAGCGCATCCAGCTCCGCTGGCGCGGCCAGCTCCTGGAATCGGTCAACTCGCCGACGCGGGCCTACCTGCCTCCGCCGGAGACGCCGATCGCCTTCTTCATTCGGCCGGAGTACGTGCGCCTCATCCGGAAGGACCGCGGTGCCCCGGACCCTCAGCACCACATGAACCTCATGAGCGGGTACGTGGTCGCCGAGGCCGATCTGGGCACGACCTGGACGCTGACCATCCGTCTCGACGAGCCCGGGGCGCCGGCCCAGGGCGACTACGACCTGGAGGTCGAGGTGCCCCGCCTCGTCTACGAGATACTCGAGATCGATCGCGATCGTCACTGGCAGCTCTCCGTCCACCGCGGCTCGATCCAGGTCCTGCCGGCGTGAGCGCGCGGTCGACGATCCTCGCGCTCCGGGACATCGGCGTCCGTTACTCCCCGGCCCTCGCCCTCGCCATCCCCGCGCTGGACGTCTATGCGGGCGAGGTGATGGCGATCATCGGCCCCAACGGCAGCGGGAAGTCCACGCTTCTGCGGATCCTCGGGCTCCTGCAGGCCCCGAATCGGGGGGAGGTGCGCTTCCGCGGTGAGCCGGTGACGGTGGCGGGCGGGTTGGCCGCGCGCCGCCGCATGGCGATGGTCTTCCAGCAGCCGCTGCTGGCCGACGCGACCGTCGCCGACAACGTGGCGCTGGGGCTCGCCTTCCGCGGCGTGCCGGCGGCCGAACGCGACGCGCGGGGGGCGCGATGGCTCGCGCGCCTGGGGGTCGCGGAGCTGGCCCGCCGCCAGGCCCGCACGCTGTCCGGGGGCGAGGCGCAGCGGGTGGCGCTGGCCCGCGCGCTCGTGCTCGAGCCCGACGTGCTGCTGCTCGACGAGCCCTTCGCGGGACTCGATCAGCCTTCGCGCGCGGCCCTCATCCCCGAGCTGGGTGGGATCGTCCGGGCCGAGGGGGTGACGACGATCCTCGTCACCCACGACCGCGTCGAAGCCCAGGCGCTGGCCGATCGGGTGGCGGTGCTGATCGGCGGGCGCCTGCACCAGGTGGACGAGACTGCGCGCGTCTTCCGGGCGCCGGCCTCATGGGAGGTCGCGCGCTTCGTCGGCGTCGAGACGTCACCGGGGAGTTCTTGACTTGGCGGCGGGTCCGGGGCTATATGTCAGTCACCCGTAACCAGGAGTATGGGACCGGGGGTAGGGATTGACGGACACTTCAGCCCAGCCAGCGACCGCCACGACGCTGGCTGCGTTTGTTTTCCACCTGCTCCGCCCACCTCAAGGAGGCTACGCATGACTCAGGAGAGCCTCATCGAGCGACTGATGGCCGAGAACGAGGAGTTCCGCCGCCTCCGCAGCGAGCACCAGAGTTGCGACCGCGAACTGGAGGCGCTGAAAGGAAAGGCCCCGCTCTCGGCCGAGCAGCAATGGCGGATCACGGAGCTGAAGAAGCTGAAGCTGATGGCCAAGGACCGCATGGAGGCCATCATCCGACACGCTCGCGTCACGGCCTGACGGCGAGCCGACGCCGGTCGTATCCCATGCCGCGGAACGCGTCGAAGGCGGTCCGCGGCCTCACTCACCTGTCCTCCCGGGGCGACGCCCGCATGGTGGACGTGTCCGTCAAGCCGGAGACGGCGCGCGAGGCGGTGGCCCGGGCCGTCCTGTTGATGACGCCCAAGACGCTGCGTCTGGTCCGGGCCGGCAACGCGCCCAAAGGCGACGTGCTCGGGGTCGCGCGCACGGCGGGCATCCTGGCGGCCAAGCGCACGCACGAGCTGATCCCGCTCTGCCATCCGCTGCGCATCACCGGCATCGACATCGACTTCAGCGACGACGTGCGCCGCGGTCAGCTCACCGTCGAGGCCCGGGTGAGGACGGTGGACAAGACCGGCGTGGAGATGGAAGCGCTGACCGCCGCCAGCATCGCCGCGCTCGCGGTGTACGACATGGTGAAAGCGGTGGAAAGAGGCGTGACGATCGCCCGCGTGCAGCTCCTGGAGAAGTCCGGCGGCAAGTCCGGCCGCTGGAAACGGGGCCGCGGCGCGCGCCGGGCGGCGGGCGGATGAAGACGGCGCTGGTCCACTTCGACGAGTACGCGCGGTTCGACTACGGTCCCGAGCATCCGCTGCGCATGGAGCGCCTGGGGCTCACCTGGCGGCTCCTGGAGGCCTACGGCCTCACCACGCTGCCCGGGAGCCTCGTCAAGGCGCCGGCGCCGGCGGAGGAGGCGGCGCTGCTGGCGTTTCACACCGAGGAGTATCTGAGCGTCCTCAAGGCGGCCAACACCGGCCGGGCCTCGGCGGCCGTGATCTGTCGTTACGGGCTCGGTCCCGGCGACAATCCCGTCTTCCCCGGCCTCTGGGACGTCGCCCGGCTGGCCGCCGGCGGCTCGCTGCTGGCCGCGCGCCTGGTCGCCAGCGGCGAGGTGGGCCGTGCCTTCCACTTCGCCGGCGGGCTCCACCACGCGATGCCGGATCGCGCGTCGGGCTTCTGCTACGTCAACGACGCGGTGCTGGCGATCCTGCACTTGCGCGCGCAGGGGCTGCGCGTGGCCTACGTCGACATCGACGCCCACCACGGTGACGGCGTGCAGGCCGCCTTCTACCGCGATCCCCGCGTGCTGACCATCTCCACGCACGAGCGGGGGGACCGGCTCTTTCCCGGCACGGGCTTCGTCGAGGAGATGGGCGAGGGCGACGGCCGGGGCTACTCCGTGAACCTGCCGCTCGACATGCTGACGGACTCGAGCATCTATCTGCCCGCGTTCGAGGCCGTGGTGCCGCCACTGGTCAAGGCGTTCCGCCCCGACGTGATCGTGGCCCAGCTGGGGATCGATTCGCACCGCACCGATCCGCTGACGCACCTGGCCCTCGACGTGCAGGGTTTCGCGGGCGCGGTCAAGCGCATCGTCGGTCTGGCGCCGCGGTTGGTGGCGCTGGGGGGCGGTGGCTACGACATCGGCAACGTCGCCCGGGCGTGGACGGCCGCCTGGGCGGCCATGAACGAGGTGGAGCTACCTCCCGCGTTGCCTCCCGCGTACCTCGAGCACGCGCGGGGGCTCCGCGTGAAGGCCGTCTCGCTCTGGGATCCGCCCGCCGTCCTCGAGGAGCCGCGCCGTCGGCTCGTCCAGGAGTACGCCGACCGTCAGGTGGACGCGATCCAGCGGCTGATCTTCCCACGGCACGGGCTCTGAACTCAGTCGGAGGGGGCGTCTCGCCCCCGCCGACGTGATCGACCCGCCGGCTTTGCCGGCGCAACCTATTCCTGGGGGGAGGTTTCGGAAGGGGGGTGAAGCCCCCCTCCGAGTCTGCTAGCGGGGCTCGCGCAGCAGCGCCCGGATGTCCCGCAACGCCTGGTACTCGTCGAAGAGGGCCAGGCTGTAGATCTCCCGTACCCGCCCAGCGCGGTCGATGAGGTAGAGACGCGCCGGATGGTCGATCTCGCCGCCCGGCAGCCGTCTCGTCCACTCGTCGTAGGAGGCCAGCACCGGCCGCAGGCGTTCCGTGCTCTCGCGCAGGAACCGCCAGCCCTCCGGGTGGGCGCCGGAGGCCTTGGCGTGACGCGCGAGCGCGGCGGGACCGTCGCGCTCGGGATCGACCGTGACGGACACGAGGCTCACGCGGGCGGGGAGCAGGCGCGCCTCGGCCAGCCGCCGTTGGAGCAGCGCCATCCGCTGCGTGATCAGCGGGCAGGCCGAAGGGCACGAGGTGTAGACGAAGGAGAGCAGGACGACGCGCCCCCGCAGCTCCGACAGGCGCACCGGGCGGCCTTGGGGGTCCAGCAGCGTGAAGTCGGGCGCCGGCCGGATGACCGCCAGGCTGGGATTCGCCGCCGGCGACGGCACGACCGGCCGGCTCTCGGCCGGAGGCTCGTGGGAGCGGACGGGCGGGGGCGCCGCCAGGAGCAACGCCCCGGCCAGGAGGCCGGCGGCGAGCCGGCGCTCACCGCCCATCGCTCAGTTGAGGAGCATGTCGTGAGCGCGCGCCGGCCCCGACGGGAACTTCGTGAAGTCGACGTCGAAGAACGGGTCCATCTTGAGCCGGCCGTCCGGACCGATGTGGGCGAGCCTGACCCAGAAGTTCCCCGAGTAGTCCATCGTGGACAGCAGCGAGTTGCTGACGTACATCCGCTTGCCGTCCGACGTCACGTGCATCATGTTCGGCGACACGCCGGGCACCACGCTGTCGTGGAGACGCGGCCGGTCGGGTACGGAGACGTCCCAGGCCTGGATCTCGCTCTTCATGAAGCAGGATACGTAGAGATAGCGGTCGTCCGGCGACTGGCGCAGGTCGGCCGGCAGGCAGCCCTTCCCGAGATCGGCGGCCTTCTTCGCGGAAAAGCGCCCGTCCTTGCCCTGGCTGAAGAACCAGATGGAGTCGCCCAGCGCCGAGTTCGTCCAGCCGTAGGCGCGGCCGGGCCTGAGGCTCCAGCGCACCTCCAGCGGCACCGGGTCGGTGACGAGAGTCTGGAGGACCTTGCGCTCCTTGAAGTCCCACACGAGCAGCGCGTTGCCGCCGTCCTTCATGTCCCACTGCGCGAGCGGCTTCGAGTAGTTCCGGAGGACCGTGAAGCCGGAGGTGATCATGCGGTTGATCTCGGGCTTGACGGCCACGTCGTAGGCGTAGGGCGCGTTGGCCGGGTTCTTGAAAACGCGGATGAGCTGGCCGTCGTTGGTGAACTCGGCCATGCCGCCGGGCGGGTTGCCGTCCGCCGACGACAGGAACGTGATCAGCATGCGCCCTGGCAGGGCGTAGTAGGTGTGGGGGCCGTGCAGTCCCGTCACCGCGGTGATGTCGTCGATGGTCTTGACGATCCTGGGCTGGGCGGGGTCCGACGCCACGTCCAGGATGAAGAGCCGCTTGGAGAAGAGCGTCCCCGCCCAGATCTTGGTCCGGTCGTCGGTGAAGCCCATGTGGTGCGGCTCGTTGCCCGCCGAGCCGATGTCGACGGTGGTGAGGACCCGGCCGTAGGTGGGCGAGGCCAGGCTGACGTCGATGACCGCGAGAAAGTCGTTGTCCTTGGCGTCGGCATCGACCGAGTACACGTAAAGGTACTTTTCCGGACCGGCCAATCGCTTCACGTACGGCGAGAGACACGGCTCGGCGAGCACGGTGCCGGCGGTCACCGCCACGGCGAGGAGAGCACCGAGAGGAGTCCAGCGTTTCAT
>DASYUQ010000208.1 GCA_036001065.1 Candidatus Methylomirabilota bacterium | reverse complement strand
GACCTCGTCGTGATGGGCGCCCTGGGCATGGGCGCCGTCAAGGACAGCCAGCTGGGGTCGGTGACCGAGCGCTTCGTGCGCCGGGTCTCCACCGACACCCTGGTCGTCCGCAACCACGATCCCCTGCGGGACCAGCAGGGGGCCATCGTCGTCGGCCTCGACGGCTCGCCCCAGTCCTTCCACGGCCTCCAGCTGGGCATCGCGCTGGCCAAGGCGCTGGGCCGGCCCCTGCAGGCCGTCGCGGTCTATGACCCCTATCTCCATTACGCCATGTTCAACAGCATCGTCGGCGTCCTGAACGAGAAGGCCTCCAAAATCTTCCGCTTCAAGGAGCAGGAGCAGCTTCACGAGGAGATCATCGATACGGGGCTGGCCAAGATCTACCAGTCGCATCTGGAAATTGGCCGCAAGCTCGCCGCTGACGAAGGTGTCGATCTGGCGATCACTCTCCTCGACGGGAAATGTTTCGAAAAAATCCTCACCTTCGCGCGCAAGGAGCAGCCATGGCTGCTCATCGTCGGCCGCATCGGCGTCCACTCCGACGAGACCGAGGTGGACCTCGGCTCCAACACCGAGAACCTCCTGCGGCTGGCCCCCGGCAACGTGCTGCTGACGGGCGGCAAGTTCTACCCGCCGCTCGACGTGAAGGCCGAAGAGATCATCGCGTGGACGGAGGAGGCCGAGGCCCGGATGGCGCGCGTGCCGCCCCAGGTCAAGGGCGTGGCGCGCACCGCGCTCCTCCGCTATGCGATCGAGCAGGGCCACACGGTCATCACCAACAAGGTCATCGACGAGGCGATGGCGATCTTCATGCCCACGCGCATGGCCGAGAAGATGCAGATCATGGCCGAGGACCTGGCCGTCGCCAGCCTCCGCAAGGAGCAGCAGGCGGCCACCGCCATCTGTTCGATCTGCGGCTATACCGTCAAGGGGCCTAACGCCGTCGTGGCGTGCCCGGTGTGCCGGGCGGGGGCGGACAAGTTCCAGGTGATCACGCGCGACGTCGTCGAGACGATTGCGGCCCAGGAAGGCGGCATCGAGGAGGAGGAGTCGATGCCGGGCGTGCAGGTGAAGTGGTCGGCCGACGCCCGCGACGCGCTCCGCGAGGTGACCGACGCCTACCTGCGCCGCCGGGCCAAGGCCCGGATCGAGAAGTACGCGCGGTCGAAGAAGATCCCCGTGATCACCTGCGCACTGGCCCTGCCCATGATCGAGGAGACGGTGGGCCGGGAGAAGCTGGGCGCCGGGTGGGACACGCTGCTGGCCAAGACGAAGTTCGAGCCGGCCGCGGCGCCGGCGGCCGACACCGGCGGCGCGTTCGCCTGGACCGAGGAGGCGGCGGCCCGCCTCAACCGGGTGCCGGCCGGCTTCATGCGCGACATGACGCGCGAGGAGGTCGAGCGGGTGGCGACCGACAAGGGCGTCGCTACCATCGACCTGGCGACCTGCGAGGAGGGGATCGGCCACGCGCGGCAGACGATGAACGAGGTCATCGCGGGATACGTCTCGAACAAGAAGCCTCGGTAGCGGCATGACGGGCGCTCGGGGCGGGGGGCCGGACGGGGGCCGGCGACCACGAGGGCGGCGGCGAGGGTCGCGTGGCGTGATCCATGCCACGCGCGCGGCGCAGTCCAGGTCGCCAAGAAACGGGTCGGCGGCCCCCGTCCGGCCCCCCGCCTCCACCGGGCGAGCACGCCGCCGCCGGCGGTCCTCGTCCGAGCGGTCTCCTCGCTCACTGCATCATGGGTGATCAATACACCGCGTATTCGGTGTCGTGGAACCTCACGCAGCGGTGCAACCTGGAGTGCGCGCACTGTTACCTGTCGGCCTTCGCCGGGGCCGACCCGCGCGGCGAGCTGACGACCGAGGAGTGCCGACGGGTCATCGACGAGATCGCGCTCGTCAACCCCAACGTCTTCCTGATCCTCACCGGCGGCGAGCCGTTGCTGCGGCGGGACATCTGGGAGATCGCCGGGTACGCCGCCGAGAAGCGCTTCACGACGGTCCTGGGGACCAACGGGGTTCTCCTCCGCGAGAGGCAAGCGCAGCTGATGCGCCGGCACGGCGTGCTGGGCGCTTCGATCAGCCTCGACTCCACCGATCCGGACAGGCACGACGCCTTCCGCCACCTGGCCGGGGCATGGCAGGGGGCGGTCCGCGCGACGAAGGTCCTCGCGGAGGCGGGGCTCGACTTCTCCCTGCACATGTCCGTCACCGACTGGAACGTGAACGAGGTCCCGGCGATGATCGACCTGGCCCGGGAGCTGGGTGCCAAGGTGCTCAACTTCTTCTTCCTGGTGCGCACCGGGCGGGGCCGGGACCTCACCGACATCGACGCGGCGGCCTACGAGCGGATCCTGACGTACCTGGCCGAGGCCCAGGAGACGAAGGCCCGGACGAGCTTCGACGATCCGTGGTCAGCGCCGGTGGGGCGGGCCGACGACCTCTTGATCCGCGCCAAGTGCGCGCCCCACTTCCGCCGCATCCTCTGGCAGCGCAATCCCGAATCGCCGCTACTCCGGAACTACGCCCACGGCTCGTGTCCCGCCGGCAAGTACTACTGCCGCATCACGCCCGAAGGCGACGTGACGCCGTGCCCGTACATGCCTGTGGCGGCCGGCAATCTCCGCCGCCAGTCCTTCACCGACCTCTGGCGCGAGGCCTCCGTCTTCGCCGATCTCCGGGAACCGAAGCTGGGCGGGCGCTGCGGCGTCTGCGAGTTCTCCAAGATCTGCGGGGGCTGCCGCTGTCGCGCCTACGCGACCTACGGCGATTATCTGGCCGAGGACCCCGCGTGCGGGTACCAGCCCGGCGCTCTCGGCGGCAAGGTCATCGAGCTGCCGGCCACGCTCACGTTCGGCCTGCCGGTCGCCTGCGAGCTGGCCTGGGAGGAGGCGGCCCGCGCCCGTCTTCAGGCGATTCCCTCCTTCGCCCGCGGGATGGTGGTCAAGGCCGTGGAGGCGTACGCGCGCAGACGGGGCGACACCCTGATCACGCCCGCGCTGCTCGCAGACGTGCGCGCGCGCTGGGGTGGTCGCTTCCGGCCGCAGGCATGAGCGGGACCGATCGGTTCCGTCTCGCTGCGCGGGCCTACTTCGCTTACGGCATCGTCTACTTCGTCGGCGGTCTCTACCTGATTGCTCACGGCGTCGGCGTGGCCGGGGGCGCTGCGGCCGGGGGGAGGGCCTCCCTCGGCCTGTGGGCCGTCCTGGGGCTCGTCCTCGTCCTCCTGATCCCCTTCTTGCTGCGCCATCGGCGCGCATGGTTCGAGCGCTGGATCCTCTCGCGTCGGGACTTCGCCCGGATCCTGGCCCTCTTCCTCGCCTTCCGGGCCTGGAAGGTGGGTGAGGTCGCGCTGCGCTCCGGTGGCGGGTCGGTGGCGGCGCCCTGGGGTGGCGTCGTAACGTTCCAGGCCGGGGCCGTGGTGTTCTTCTTCGTGACCGTGGCGGCACTCGTCTGCGTCGCGCTGGCGGCCTGGGGAGAGGAATGAAGCGCTACAAGGACGTCGCGGGTGATGGCGGCTCGAACGTCGTCGGCCAGGTCGCCGCCCAGCAGGAGCGGCTGCGCCAGCGCCTGGCCGGGGTCCGCGCGATCCTGGCCGTCGTCTCGGGCAAGGGTGGGGTGGGCAAGTCCACGCTCACCGCGAGCCTGGCCGGCTGCTTCGCCGCCGCCGGCTGGCGCGTGGGCGTGCTGGACGCCGACCTCAACGGACCCACCATGGCCAAGATGCTCGGCGTCCGCGGCCGCCGGCTGGTGATGGCCGGCGACGCCGTCGAGCCCCCCGTGTCCGCGCTGGGCATCAAGGTGATGTCGATGGACCTGCTGCTCGCCTCGGACTCGACCCCGCTCACGTGGCAGGCGCCCACGCAGGAGGAGGCGCACACCTGGCGCGGCAGCATGGAGGCGCAGGCGCTGCGGGAGTTCCTGGCCGACACCAACTGGGGCGGGCTGGATGCGCTGGTGATCGACCTGCCGCCCGGCACCGACCGGCTGGTCACCGTCGCTTCCCTGGTGCCCAGGCTGTCCGGAACGATCATGGTCACCATCCCCTCGGATGTCTCGCAGCTCGTCGTCAGGAAGTCGATCACAGTGGCGCGCCAGGCGCAGGCGCCCGTGCTCGGGCTCGTGGAGAACATGGCGGGGCTCTTCCCGGGTCCCGACGCCGCCGCCCTGGCCGAGGAGGCGGGGATCCCGCTGCTGGGACGCGTCCCCTTCGATCGGGCGCTCGCTGCGGCGACGGATCGGGGCGATCCCTTCGTCGTCTCGCACGCGGGCAGCGAGGCTGCGCGTCAGCTGACTGCGATCGCCGCGAAAATCCGAGACGCGGTCACGCATCCACGCTAGCTACTTTCCGGTGCGGAAGTGAGGACGTTCGCCCCCTGTTTTCGCGGGACGCCCGGGTCCGAAGCGGCTCGAACGCGCAATGTTGTTGACGGACTCATCGGGGCCGCGTCATCGTCCGGACAGGGCGCTGCTGGCCGACGGGGTCCGTGTCCTGACGCGGACCATGCAGTTGAGGTGAGCGCCGTTCGAGTGCCGGCTTTGCCGGCGCAACCTATTCCTGGGGGGAGGTTTCGGAAGGGGGGCGAAGCCCCCCTCCGAGTCTCCTAGCGGGGGCAGGTGACGCCCTTCTCCATATCGTAGTTGGCGACCTTGTAGGTGGACACGAAGTTGTCGTCCCAGGCCGTGAGCTTGAGCTGGCCCAATCCCATCTCGCCGTCCCAGCCGAGCACGCGCGCCCCGTCCGCGAGCTGGCCGATGGAGGCCCGGCCGGCCAGATAGTCCGCCGTCGCCGACTTCGTGATGAACACCGCGATCGTCTCGTGGACCGGACGATCGGCGGCGGGGCGTGCGCCCTGCTTGAGCCACTCGAGAATGATCGTGAAGCCGTCGAGCGACGCATCGGCCATCAGCGCCTTGTCGGCGCCCATCCGTCTCAGCAGCGGGCCGACGTAGCGGGAGAACATCGCCGAGGCGCGCTGCTCCACCTTGAGGTTGGCGAACTCCGGCGACGGATCCTGCTCGATGTAGACGCGCATCGAGAGGTACCGGTCGTCCTGCGTCGCGCCTTTGGGCCGGAAGAAGCCGATGGACTGCTTCTGCACCTCCAGCCACGGCAGGCAGTGGTAGACCGTCGCGTTCAGCGCGCTGAGCGCGACCGCGTGGCTCGTGGCCAGCCGCCGCGCCTTGTCCGACGTGTACTGGTCGGCCGGGAGAATGCGGTCGCCCGGGGGCGCCGCCCAGGCCACGGGCGCGGCGCAGAGCCCGAGGAGCACGACCAGCGCGAAGAGACTCTTGGCGGCGCGGAGTCTGTAGGTCTTCATGAACGCGCAACAATGCACAGAAAATGCCACAAATCAGAGTATCGCGATATTGCCCGGTTGAGGGCGCGGCGCTCGCCGCCAATTGCCATGGATGGCGACAAAATGACCCGGCGTTGACCGCGCCGCGCCCTCCGTGCTCTTGCCCTCTCGGTTGAGGACCGACGAACAGGTGATCGCCCGACGCGAACCCGGTCGGATGGCGCCCCGGCCGCCGGCCGGGCGCGGGAACGGTCAATCCGCGCCCAGTGACGTGATAGACTCCCTGTGGCAAGGAGCCTCGATGGACCCGCTGAAGATCCACGCCATGCCGGGAAGCTTCCGCCGTCCCATCCTGGTCATGGCCTTCACCGGCTGGAACGACGCGGCAGAGGTGGCCACGACGGCGGCGCGCTACCTGGCGGCGTCGTTTCACGCCGAGAAGTTCGCCGAGATCGAGCCCGAGGACTTCTATCACTTCGGGCTCACGCGCCCGTACGTGCGCTTCAAGGCAGGCTCGCAGGTCGAGCGCGAGGTCGTCTGGCCGGCCACGGAGTTCTCGATCACTCAGTCGCCCGAGCTCGGGCGCGACGTGATCGTGGGCGTGGCCCCCGAGCCCCACTTGAGGTGGAAGGCGTACTGCGACACGGTGCTCGGGCTGGCGCGGGTGTGCGAGGCGAGGCTGGTGCTGACCCTGGGCGCGCTCTTGGCCGAGGTGGCGCACACGAAGCCCGTCCGGCTCGTCGGTGGCGCCTCCGACCCCGAGTTGGCCGCCCTCCTCGGGATACGGCCCACCAGGTATGAGGGCCCCACGGGCATCGTAGGCGTGCTGAACACCATCTGCCGCGAGCGGGGCATGCAGACGGCGAGCCTCTGGGCCAACGTCCCCCACTACATCTCCGGCATCGAAAACCCCAAGGCGTCGCTGGCGCTGGTACGGCGGGCGCTCGGCCTGTTCGGGGCCAGCCCGGACCTGAGCGATCTGGAAGAGGCGGGCCGGCAGTTCGACCAGAACATGGCGGAGGTCGTCGCCCAGAACGCGAAGATCCGCAAGTACGTGGCCAAGCTCGAGGCGCGGGAGGCCGACGAGGAGGAAGGCGCCCAGGGTCGGGATGAGAGCGATCTGCCGCCCGCCTCGGAGCTGGTCGAAGAGATCGAGCAGTTCCTCCGCCAGCAGCGCCCGGAGTGACGGCCGCCCGCGCGCTCGCGGCCCTCGCCGCGCTCCTTCCCCTCGCGGTCGGCGCCCTCGCCCCGGCGGTCGCCGCCGCCCACGTCATTAAGGTAACCTGGCAGCCGGCGCGCCCGCGCATCGGCGACGTCGGCTGGGTCTTCGTCCAGACCGCCCCGGATGACGCCACCCTCGAGGGATCGGTCGGTGGGCACCCCCTGCGCTTCTTTCCCTACGCGGGCGGTCACGCCGCGGTGGTGGGGTTCGATCTCGAGACGAAGCCGGGTCCCCACACCTGGCGGCTGGCGGTGCTCCGGCCCGGCGTCGGGCCGCAGACGGCCCAGGGCCGGATTCACGTGCAGCGGCGCGACTTCCCCGTGCAGCGGCTCAGCCTGCCCCGGCCGATGGTGGACCTAGACCCCGAGACCGAGCGTCGAGCTGTCACCGAGGCAGAGCGCCTGCGCACCCTGTATCGCATGGTGACGCCGGACCGGCTCTGGCGGGGTCGGTTTACGCGCCCCGTCGGTGGCACCGAACCCGGCAGCGGCTTTGGGGCGCGCCGCATCATCAACGGCCAGCCGCGGTCACCCCATGCCGGCATCGACTATGCCGCGCCCCGCGGCACCCCGGTGGTGGCGACCAACGACGCGCGGGTGGCGCTTGTCGCCGACTACTTCTTCCCCGGGCGGCTGGTCGTGCTCGACCACGGTCTGGGGCTCTACACGCTCTACTTCCACCTGGACGACGTCAGGGTCTCGGAGGGCGAGCGTGTCAGCCGCGGGCAGCCGATCGGGGCAGTCGGGGCGACCGGCCGCGCAACGGGGCCGCATCTGCACTTCGGGGCCCAGGTGGGGGCGGCCCGGATCGACCCTGAGACCCTCCTGGAGCTCACCGTCCGCGATTAGCGGCGGCGCCGCGCTTTCGCCTTGCCCTTGGCCTTCCGGCGGGCCTTGGCCTTCCCCGTGGCCTTCCGCTTCGCTTTGGGCTTCGCCCTGGGCTTGGGCTTTGGCTTGGGCGTCGCCGCCTTCGGCGCCGCGGGCGTCGGCGCCGCCGGTACGCTCGGCCTCGATGGAGGCATCACCGGCGGGCTCGGCCGCGGGGGGCTGGGGGGTGGGGGCGGTGTGCTCGGCATCCAGGACTGCGTGTCGCCGTAGGGTCGCTCCATCGTGTCCTCCCGCTGGGGATGAATGGGCTACGCTGCTTACGGTGCGGCATCGTGTCGCATGCGCGCAAGAGGGAATTTTCGTGCTATAGAAGTCACTGTGGCGCAGTGGCAGCGCGGCGTGGCTCCGCGCCCGGCGCCACCGAGCGTCGCCGCGCCGCGCTCAGAGGGTGATGCGTCGGCGCCGCCGCCCGGCCTCGGCCGCCAGCGCGTCGTTCGACCACACCGTGACCAGCGAGCGGGCGAGGATCGCGCGTACCTGCGCGCGCGAAATCTTGATCGGCGCGGGCGCCGCTAGGGGGTCGGAGTGCGCGGCCAGCTTCTCGATCGTGGCGAGGCCGATCAGCAACGGCCAGGCACAGGCCAGACGCATCCGCCACTCGAGACGCGGGATGGCCAGCGTGTACTGCCAGGCGGCCGCGTAATGCTCCAGGGCGGCGGCGAGCAGCCGGTGGACCAGCGGGCGGACCCGCGGCGTGGCTGACGGGTCGAGGAGATCGCGGGGCTTCAGTCCCAGCGCCGCCAGCTCACGTCCGGGGAGATAGCACCGACCGTTCCTCAGGTCGCCCGGCACGTCGCGCAGTACGTTCGTCATCTGGAGCGCCTTGCCGAACCGTACGGCGCGCGCGCTCATCTCCTCGAGATTCCAGCCCTGGAGACGCGGACGGTGGGCGACGTGGAGCGCGGTCCAGAACGGGCCGACGCAGCCGGCCACGAGATACGTGTACTGATCGAGCTCGGCGAGCGTCTCCAGCGCCGTCAGGCTCCCGGCGTCCTCCCCCGGA
The DNA here is from genome assembly GCA_036001065.1 of Candidatus Methylomirabilota bacterium. NCBI lineage: Bacteria > Methylomirabilota (SeqCode) > Candidatus Methylomirabilota bacterium. The sequence goes on along the minus strand of DASYUQ010000208.1, from coordinate 326 downwards.
AAACGCGTCAGATCGAAGAGCATGCCCGAGGTCAGCGTCGCCAGCACGGAGCGCGCCGCCGCACGGTCCGCCGGCGGCAGGCGCTCCAGCCGCGCCACCGCCTCCCCAACGCGCTCGAGCAGCCGGCGCTCGGGGCCATGCTGATGAGGCGCGGCGGCGAGGGCGACGACGGTGACGTCGGCCGCCGCCCCGGCGACGGCGCGGCGGAGGGTCTCGAGGTGGGCGATGCGCTCGGCGCGCGCGATCAGGCGCGTGTCGGCGACGGTGTCGGCGGCGCGGGCCAGGAGATACGCGAGACCGATCGGCTCCCGCAGACCGGCCGGCAG
>DASYUQ010000207.1 GCA_036001065.1 Candidatus Methylomirabilota bacterium | reverse complement strand
CCCTTCATTCGCTCCATCGACGGCGCTCCGGAGAAAGGGGCCTCCCGCCTCCTGATCCCGGGGATCTTCGATGGGGAGCATCGCTTCGTGATAGAACCCCTACCCAATGGCCAGGTGCGGGTTCAGCAAAGCGAGCGGTGCCGTGGCGTCCTGGTTCCGCTGTTCCGGGGCAGCCTTGATCGAGATACCAAGCGCGGGTTCCAGGAAATGAACGTCGCCCTCAAGCGGCAGGCGGAGTGGTGCCGAACGTGAAGGTGCGGTAGGGTTTCCAGAGCATGCGAATCGCCACCTGGAACGTCAACTCCCTGAAAGCCCGGCTCGAGAAGGTCACGTGGTGGCTCGAGCGGGCCAAGCCCGACGTGCTGCTGATGCAGGAGACGAAGCTCGCCGACGCCGACGCCCCCGGCGACGCTTTCCGCAGCGCCGGCTACGAGCTGGCGCACCACGGCGAGGGCCGCTGGAACGGCGTGGCCATCGCCAGCCGCGTCGGCATCGGCGATGTCGTCACGAACTTCGGCGAGCCGCTACGCCCCTCGGCGACGCCTGACATTCCGGACGACGAGCCGCTGGCCGAGGCGCGGATGATCTCGGCGGTGTGCGGCGGCATCCGCGTGGTGAGCCTGTACGCGCCGAACGGGCGAGCCGTCGGCTCGCCCTTCTACCAGGCCAAGCTCGTCTGGTTCGACCGCCTGGCCCGCTGGCTCGCCGCCGCGGCCGATCCCGAGCAGCCGCTCGTTCTGGGGGGCGACTTCAACGTCGCCCCCGAAGACGCGGACGTCTGGGACCCGGCGGCGTGCCATGGAGGAACCCACGTCTCCGAGCCCGAGCGGCTCGCGCTCGGGAGGCTCTGTGCCTGGGGCCTGGTCGACGCGTACCGTCTGCACCATCGGGAGCCGGGCCGCTACACCTGGTGGGACTACCGCGCCGGGAACTTCCACAAGAACTTCGGGATGCGGATCGATCACCTGCTCGTCACCGCGTGTGTCGCCAAGCGAACGATGTGGGCCGAGATCGACCGTGAGGCTCGAAAGGGAAAGCCGATCCCCTCCGACCACGCCCCGCTCGTGATCGACCTCGATCAGCCGGGACACCCCTTCGATGCCGGCTGGACGGGGGCCGACGAGCGGACCGCCGCCCGACGGGCGCATTGAGCGCGAGCTTCTCCGCGCTCACGCCCGACCGCGTCCTCGATGCGGTGGAGGTCGGGGGATTGCGCTCCACCGGCCGCTGCCTGCCGCTCCGCGCGTTCGAGAACCGCGTCTACGAGGTGGAGCTTGAGGACGAGCGCCGGCTGGTCGTGAAGTTCTACCGGCCGGGGCGCTGGTCGCGCGAGACGATCCTCGACGAGCATGCCTTCCTCGCCGAGCTGGCCGCCGCCGAGCTCCCGGCCGTGCCGCCGTTGGACCTCGGCACGGGCTCCACGCTGTCCGAGATCGACGGGATCCTCTACGCCGCCTTCCCCAAGGTGCGCGGGCGGACGCTCGACGAGCTGGACGACGAGCGCTTGCGGCAGATCGGGCGGCTCATTGGGCGCATGCACGCCGTGGGGGCCGCGCGGGACGCGGCGCATCGCCCGCGCCTCACCGTGGAGCGGTACGTCCACGAGCCGCTCGACGTGCTCCTGTCGGGTGGCGTCCTGCGCGAGCCGATGGCCGGGCGCTACCGTGACCTCGCCCTGCGGATCGCCGATGCCGTGGCCAAGCCGCTGGCCCGGGCGCGGGCCCAGCGCATCCACGGCGATCTCCACTGGGGAAATGTCGTCTGGGGCGCCGACGGTCCCATCCTGCTCGACTTCGACGACTGCCTGGTGGGCCCGCCCGTCCAGGACCTCTGGCTCCTCTCGCTCGGCGACTCCGAGCAGGCCCGACGGGGGCGCGCGCAGCTCCTGGAGGGCTACGAGATCTTCCGCGAGTTCGATCGGTCCACGCTGGCCGTCTGCGAGCCGCTGCGCGCGCTCCGCATCATCTACATGTCGGCGTGGATCGCCCGGCGCTGGGACGACGCGTCGTTCCGGAGCGGCTTCCCCGCCTTCGGAACCGACGGCTACTGGGCGGCGGAGTACGAGGCGCTCTTCAACATCTTCGAGTCGCTGGCCGGCCAGACATAGCCCCTCACTTCATGTGGCGGTGGAAGAAGTCGATGGCCACGTCGATGGCCTTCTCCTGCATCGCGTCCACGGCGTAGGCGCCATCGGCGCCGCGGACGGGGAACAGGTAGCCGTGCACCGGATGGTCGTAGGAGACCCACTCCGCCTGCTTACCCTCCTCCCGCAGCAGGTCGTAGCTGACGCGGAAGATACCCTGCAGGTGATCGTCCTCGCGTCCCAGGACCAGGATCGGCGTGCGGATCGTGCGGATGCGTTCCCGGGCGACCTTCTCGTTGATGCGCGCCCTCACCTTGGCCACCTGGCGCATCTGCATCTCCTCGATGTCGCGCAGCTGGGTCTCGGGCTTCACGCGGGCCGTCTCGTCGGGGGTGAGGTCGAGGAACTCGTGGTTGGCGGGCTCGCAGGCCACGCCGGCGGCGACGCCGTGGTACTCGCTGGTGAGCTTGAAGATCATCTCCCCGCCGTGGCTCACCCCCGCCAGCCCGACGCGGTTCGGATCCACGAAGGGCAGCGTCTTGACGTACTTGACGACGTCGATCTCGTCCTCGTACTCCAGCGGTGAGCGGTTGAGGAGCTGCCGCCCCTGGCGGATGTCCTCCACCAGCCGGCCGCCCTTGTGGTAGCCGAGCTCCACCTCGGCGCGGTACCGCAGCCAGGCCACGGCGTAGCCCGCCCTCAAGAGCCGCTCCATGATGTAGCCGCGGTTGCGCACCGCCTCGCGGACCCAGGGCATTCCCCCACCGCCGTTACCCGAGGCCAGGAGCACGATCGGGACGCGTCCCTGGCCCGGCGGCCGCCTCAGGCCGATGGGGGCATAGAGCCCGTCGAGCGTGGGGACGTACATGAGGTGCACGGGGATGTCCGAGCCCGGAACGGGCTCGGTCAGGACGACGTGGTCCGGGTCGACGGCGGGGCGCGCGCTCATGGCTCTCCTCCCGTATGGTGTCCGGCGTCCTTCTCCATCGCCCACCGGGCGGCGGCTGTCAATCCCCAGAGACCCGAGCGGCCCGATCTGCTTTGCTATGATCGTTACGTCTTGGTGCTCTTCCTCGTGCTGCTCACGATCGTTCAGGTAGGCTGCATCACCGCGCCTGCGCCCCCGTCCCTGCGCAAGGAGGCGACGCCCGAGGCCCGCGCCCAGGCATATGTCGACCTCGGCCAGGCGCTCATCGCCCGCGGCGAGATGGCCGCGGCGGCGACGGCGCTGCGCGAGGCGTTGCGGCTTCGGCCCGACCTGCTCCAGGCCCGCTCGAGCCTCGGGCTCGCCCTCTACGGGATGGGGGACCTCGATGCCGCGGTCGACGAGCTGCGGGCGACCCTGCACCGGCAGCCCGACGCCGTCCAGGCGCGCCTCACCCTGGCCTCGGCGCTCGTGGCCAAGCAGGAGTGGGAAGCGGCGCGCCTCGAACTCGAGCACGTCTTGAAGACGCACCCCGACCTCCTCCAGGCGCACTACAGCCTGGGGGTCGTGCGCTATGCGCAGGGGGATCTCGACGGGTCGATCGAGGCGTACCGGCGCGTCCTCGCGGGTGACCCGCAGCACCAGGACGCGCGCTACAACCTGGCGCTCATGCTGAAGCTGGCGCACCGGGAGACGGAGGCCGCGCCCGAGTTCCTCGCCGCCGCGCGGGCAGGGCACGCGCGGGCGCAGTATTTCGCCGGCACCGCCTACGCCGGGGGCCTGGGGGTCGAGCGCAATGTCGCCACGGCCATCATGTGGTGGTTCCGGGCCGCCGAGCAGGGGGTGACGCAGGCGCACGAAGCGCTCGCGCAGTTGCGGCAGGTGGCGCTGGGGCGGGGACGGCGCGGGGCGGCTGATCGCCAGGCCGTCGAACAGGCGTTCCGCGAATACCGGACGGAGCTCTGGAGGGACTTCCCGGACCTCCCGGCGAACGGCCATGACACGGTGGGCGGCGCGCTGCTTCGGCAGGGACGCATCCGGGAGGCGGTGCCGATGTTGATCCGTGAGGCCTCCGCGTTGAGCGAGCCGGCTCAGCAGCTGCTCGAGACGCTCTACGAGCAGGGCGTCGAGGGACACCTGCCCGCCCACGATGCTCGGATCCTCGACTACCTCGAGGGCGCGGCCGCCGAGGGTCTGCGCCCGCGGACCCGCTAGGGAACTCGCGATTCCCGTCCGGGCACTCACGGGCGCGCTGATCGGGCTCGCCGCAACCCTCCTGGCGCTGGGCGTGGCCACTCTGGGCGGCGCGGGCGTCACAGCGCTCGAGTGGTCCGTCTACGACCGCTGGGTTCGTGTGCGGGAGCCGGTGCCGGTCAGCTCCGCCCTGCTGGTCGTCGTCCGCGATCCGGCCAGCGAGGCCCGATTCGGCACGGGCGCCTGGGACCGCGTGATACTCGCCCGGGTCATCACCAGCCTCTCCCGCGCCGGCGCCGCCGCCATCGGCGTCGACGCTTCGATCGGGCAGTCGAGCGCGCCAGGCCGTGGGGGCGCGTCGAGCGACGCGCTGTTCAGCCAGGCGACCACGCTGGCCGACAATGTCGTCTACCCGATCGCGCTCGAGCCGACCGGGGCGCCGGCGCCGACGGACCCGGCGTTCCCACCCCACGCGTCCTGGCCGCCACTCTCCCAGGTCCCAGCGGGGGTGCCGGCAGTACGACCGTTCGGCGGGCCCCGGCTGGGGCTCGCCCAGCACGCCAAGGCCATCGGCCACACCTTCACTCCGGTCGATCCCGACGGCGTCGTGCGCAGGGTGCCGCTCTTCGTCCGACTCGGCGACCGCGCGGTCCCGGCGCTCGGCCTCGCGCTGGCGAGCGTTTTCGCGAACGCGCGGGCGGATCAGATCGTCGTCGAGGGCCGTGAGGTGTCGGTCCCAGGGTCGGGCCGGATCCCCGTCGATGGACGCGGCCGGGCCCTCGTCGGCTACGTTGCGCCGGAGCGGCTCAAGCGCGTGCCATTCCTCGAGATCTGGACGGCGATCGACGAGCGGCGGGTGGACACGCTCCAGCGCCTGGTCGAAGACAAAATCGTGCTCGTCCTCGCCGGGCCGGCCCTTGAGCCGCACCGCACGCCGGTCGGCCTCATGTCCGACGCCGAGATCCAGGCCCAGCTCTTGAACACCGCGCTGGCCGGGTCGTGGCGGAGAGAGATGCCCGTCGGCTGGACGCTGCTCGGCACGCTGGCCGCCGCCGGGCTGATGGCATGGGCGTGCCTGGCGCTGCGCTGGTGGCAGGGGCTGGCCGGCGTTGCCGCCCTGGCCTCCGGCTATGCCGGCCTTCTGCGGTTTTCGCCGCCGCTGACCGGTGTCCTGCTGCCGGTGTTCCTGCCGCTCGCAGCGGTGATCGTGGCCGGCGCCGTCGGCCTGCTGTGGAACCAGCTCGGGTCGGCCTATCGCGTTCGGCACCTCGAAAGCGAGATGGAAGGCATCCGGGAGGCGCTGGTGCGCCAGGAGTCCACCGTCGAGACGCTGGAGGAGGACCTCGAGGCGGCCCGGACGGCCGTGGCGCGATCGTCCGGCGCCGAGCGCGAGCTGCTCCGGACGGCGGATGCGTTACGGGCGCAGCTTGAGGAGGCCCGGCAGCAGGAGGAGCAGACGCGAAGCCGGCTGCGCGACCTGGAGCGCGAGCTGCGAGCCGCCGATCCCCGACCGGGGCGGCTCGACGACGCCGAGCAGGAGCGACTGCGACGCCAGTGCGCGGAGCTCGGCATCATCACCCGCGATCCCGTCGTGCTGGCGCTGTTCCGGGACCTCGCCAAGGCGGCGCGCTCGTCCCTGCCCATCCTCATCGGCGGCGAGCCGGGGACGGGCAAGGAGCTGTTCGCCCGGGCGGCGCACCGCCTGAGCCCGCGGGCCGGCGGACCGTTCGTCGCGGTCAACACGGCGGCCATCCCGCCCGAGCTGTTCGAGAGCGAGCTCTTCGGCCACGTGAAGGGCAGCTTCACGGGCGCGGTCGGGGAGCGGAAAGGATACTTCGAGCAGGCGGACCGGGGAACGATCTTCCTGGACGAGATCGGCGAGCTGCGGGCCGACCACCAGAGCAAGCTGCTTCGCGTCCTTCAAGAAAAGACCTTCTACCGGGTCGGGGCCACGCGCCCCACCGCGGTGGACGTGCGGGTGGTTACCGCGAGCAACCGGGACCTCGAGCACGGCATCGCCGAGGGCTGGTTCCGCGAGGATCTCTACTTCCGGTTGAAGGGCCTCGTCCTCCGGCTGCCCCCGCTCCGGGAGCGGCGGCACGATATCGCGCCGCTGGCCGCGGGTTTCATGGAGGATGCTGCCGCCGAAGCCGGGCGGCGCGTCACCCTGTCCGAGGCCGCCCTGCTGGCTCTCGAGCGGCACGACTGGCCCGGCAACGTAAGGGAGCTGCAGCATTGCCTCCGGCAGGCCGTGGCGCTGGCGGAAGGCGGAGTCCTCACGCCCGAGGACTTGCGGTTGGCACGGCCGATCGATGCCAAGGTCGAAGCCGGCGGCGACACGGCGGTGCTGGCCTGCCTGCGGCAAAATCGGTTCGACATGCAGGCGACCGCGCGGGCCCTGGGGTGGGACCGGAGCACGGTGACTCAACGACTCAAAGGTCTGGGCTTTCGCGCGTTGGTGGAAGCGGGCGGCGACCGGGCGAAGGCCGCCCTGGCACTGGCCGGCGACCCGGCGCTCGTCCGCTCCGTGGAGCTGAAGCTCGGCGAGTATCACGAGCACCTGCTGAGGGCCGTCGAGGGATTCGACTGCGCCGAGGCGGCCGTCGCCGCGTGTCGGCGGCGCTTCAAGAACCTGCCCGAGCGCCACTTCCGCTCGCTCGATCTCCTGGTTCGCCAGCACTTCGAGCGCCATCCGCCGACCGCGCGCGTCTGACAAGATGGGGGGCCCCGACATGGCCCCCCATACCCCCCAGCGCTCGGGGCGCCACGGCTCCGCCGGGGCGCCCCTCGACGACCCGACAGGCTCCCTGAGCCCCCACCGCCGATGCGGGGCCCCACGCGGGGATGCGGGGCCGTCCCCGCGACCGCGCGCGCTCGGCGTCGGCCCAAGTCCGCGAAACGATTCGTTCCGCGCCGGCAGCCGGTGTGGCTCGCCCGTTGCTCTTCTCTTCCGGCCAAGGAGGAAACAGCCATGGTCGACACCGGGCAACAGGCAACAGGGATCGCGAGTGGGAAGGGGCTGGTGGCGCTGCTCGTCGGGGTTCTCCTGATGGTCGTCGCCGGCACGGTGGCAGCGTACTGGGCCCGTTCGAAGGGCGCGGAGGCCGCCAAGCCGCGCGCCGTCGCGGCCGCCCCCGCCGGGGCGCCGACGACCGCCCCGGCCGCGGCGCCGGCCGCCTCCCGGGCCGTGGCGACGGCGCCGAGGGGCGCCGAGGTCACGCACGCCGACGTCTACTTCGACTTCAAGAGCACCCGGCTCCGGGCCGACGCGGTCCGTCTGCTCGAGGAAAAGGCTGCGCTCATGGACCGAGCCGATACCTGGGCGGTGCTCGTGCAGGGCTACGCCGACCGTCAGGGGCCGCCCGAGTACAACAAGGGGTTGGCCAGGCGCCGCGCCGAGGCGGTCAAGCAGTTCCTGGTCGAGCTGGGCGTCCCCGAGGCCTCGGTCAAGGTCGTCACCATCGGCCAGGATGGCTCCGTGTGCGACGAGCTCCGCCCCGAGTGCCAGCGGCTCAACCGACGGGTGCACCTCGAGATCCGGAAGCTCGCCCGCGCGTCGGCCGCGCCTGCCCGGGCGGTGACCGCGCACGACGAGAAGCTCGACCGGGGCTCGAACGGCGCCGCTCTCCCCTGACCGGCCGGTGAGGAGTCGACGATGAGACGTCTCCGGAACGGTGCCCTGCTGGTGCTCCTGATCGTCGTCATGGCCCTGCCCGCGGGCCCGGCCGCGGGCCAGGGCGGGGACGCGGGCGCGCGTCCCCGTCGCGTCACCGAAGGCACGCTGCTCTGGCGGACGGCCGGGCAGCAGACGCCCGGCCCGGCGCCGGTGCTGGACACAGACGTCGAGATGCGCGTCACCGGGATGGTCCTGCGCGCCACGGTCCGCCACGAGTTCCTCAATCCCAGCAGCGAGTGGGCCGAGGGTCTGTACGTCTTCCCGCTGCCGGACGACGCCGCCGTGGACCACCTGCGCATGCGGGTCGGCGAGCGGCTCATCGAAGGGGTCATCCAGGAGCGCGCGGCGGCCAAGACGACCTACGAGCACGCCAAGCAGGAGGGCAAACGCGCGAGCCTCGTCGAGCAGGAGCGGCCGAACATCTTCACCACCTCGATCGCCAACATCCCACCCGGCGCGGCGATCGTGGTCGAGATCGAATACCAGCAGGCCGTCCGCTACGACGCCGGGCAGTTCCGGCTGCGCTTCCCGATGGTCGTGGGCCCCCGCTACATCCCGGGGGTGCCGGCGCCGACGGACGGTGGTCCGGGATGGGCGGCGGACACGGACGCCGTGCCGGACGCCTCGCGGATCACTCCGCCGGTCCAGCGCCCGGACCGAGGGCCGATCAACCCGGTCAGCCTGCGCATCGAGCTCGACGCCGGCGTGCCGCTGGCGGGGCTCGAATCCCCCTATCACCGGATCCACACGACCCCGCTGAGCGCCGGTCGGTACGAGATCACGCTCGATCAGTTCAGCGTCCCCGCCGATCGGGACTTCGAGCTGGTGTGGCAGCCCGTGGCGGGGGCGGCGCCGGCGGCCGTCCTGCTCACAGAGTCCAAGGGCGACGAGGTGTACGCGCTGTTGATGGTGATGCCGCCGGGGCCGACCGTCCTCGAGCGGCGGCTGCCGCGCGAGGCGATCTTCGTCATCGACACCTCGGGCTCGATGGAGGGCGCGTCCATCGAGCAGGCCAAGGCCGCGCTGAAGCTCGCGCTGACACGGCTCGGGCCCACGGACACCTTCAACGTCGTGCGCTTCAACCACCAGACCGATCGCCTGTTCCCGGGCGCCCGGCCCGCGAGCCCGCAGAACGTGCGGGAGGCGGAACGGTACGTGGACCGCATCCGGGCCCAGGGCGGAACCGAGATGCTGCCGGCCCTCCTGAGCGCGCTCGACGGCCAGGAGGAGTCCGGCCGGCTGCGCCAGGTCATCTTCCTGACGGACGGCGCGGTCGGCAACGAGGGGCAGCTCTTCGAGGCCATCCGGGAGCGCTTGGGGGGAAGCCGCCTGTTCACCATCGGCATCGGCTCCGCCCCCAACAGCCACTTCATGCGGGAGGCCGCCCGGCTGGGCCGCGGGACGTTCACCTACATCGGCAGCCCGGCCGAGGTGCAGCAGAAGATGATCGCGCTCTTCCGAAAGCTGGAGTCGCCGGCGCTGACCGACGTGCGCCTCGACCTTGCCAGCATCGACGCCGAGGTCCTGCCCGCTCGGATTCCCGACCTCTACCTCGGCGAGCCGGTGCTGGTCGCCCTCAAGGCCCGGACGTTGCCGTCACACGCGGTGCTGCATGGCCGCTTCGGAGCGAGTGAGTGGGAGCACGAGCTGGCGCTCCACCGGGCGGCCGACGGCGCGGGACTGTCGGTGCAGTGGGCGCGGGCGAAGATCGCCGAGCTCATGGACCAGCGACGCGCCGGCGCGCCGGACGACGACATCCGACACGCCGTGATCGCCGTCGCCCTCACCCATCATCTGGTCAGCGCTTACACCAGTCTCGTCGCGGTCGACGTCACCCCCGTCCGGCCCCCAGACGCGCGCCTCCACCCGCACGCGCTCAAGACCAGCCTTCCGGCCGGGTGGGACTACCACGCGGTCTTCGGGTTGGGTCAGGGGGCGAGCGCCGGACCGCTCCACGTCGTGCTCGGCCTTGGCGCGCTGCTGCTCGCGACCGCGCTCGGCATCTGTCGGCGGCTCGACCTCACGTTCGCCCGGCCGAGACGGGCCGGCATGCGAGGTAGGGCGCTTCGCGTCGCGATCGTGACCGTCCTGGTCGGGCTCGGGGTCGGGCAGCTCGGCCAGGGCGCGTGGATCTCCCTCAAGGCCCGGGCGGCCCAGCACCTGCTGCAGCGGGCGTGGGCGCGGACACTCGCGGGCGAGCCGGAGGCAAAGCCCTGGCCCTGGGCCGACACGTGGCCGGTGGCGAGGTTGCAGGCGCCGGCCCACGGCGTCGATCTCATCGTCCTGGCCGGCGTGAGCGGCCGCACGCTGGCGTTCGGGCCCGGCCACGCGCCGGGCAGCCCCCCGCCGGGTCTGCCCGGCGTGGCGATCGTGACGGGACACCGCGATACCCACTTCCGCTTTCTCAAACGCGTGCAGCCGGGCGACGAGATCCTCGTGGAGGCGCCGGGCCGTCCCCGCTCACGGTTTCGCGTGCGAGAGGTGACGGTGGTTCACTCGGGCTCCGCTGTCATCCGGAGCGGAGATGGCCCGGCCGCCCTGGTGTTGCTGACCTGCTACCCGTTCGACGCCGTCAGACCCGGAGGCCCGCTGCGCTACGTGGTGACGGCGGACGCATCGGCCGAAAAGAGCGAGTGATACACTCTCTCGAGTGGAGGGGTGGCGGCCATGCATTGGCTGAGGCCTTCGGTCTCGATGTCACGGCTCGGGCTAGCTGCTCTGCTCTCGCTCGTCGTCGTCTTGCCGGGATGCGCGGCGCGGGCGAAGCCTCTGGCGGTGGGACCCGGCGCGACGGATGACGGACGGCGCATCGCCGTGGAGCGCGGGGGAATACGCGCGACGGTGACGGTGGATGCGTGGAAGTACGAACCCAGAGACCTGGACCGTGCGCTCCTGCCGTTCTATCTCGTGGTGGAGAACGTTACGTCCCGTCCGGTGCGGCTCCCGCCGGAACGCATCACGCTCACGGACTCCACGCGGCGCCAGTGGAGCTTCCTGACGCCGGAGCAGGCGCACCACCTCGCCCTGAGCGGCCGGGGGGGATGGGGAGGCGGCCCGCTCTTCTCCATCGGAGTTGGCGGTGGCAGCGGGGGCGTGGGCGGCGGCGTCGGGGTCGGCGTCCCGGTCGGCGGAGGGTACTCAGCGTACGCCGAGGTGCTGACGCGGGCATTTCGGGGTGGCGAGATCGCCGCCGGTAGCCGGATGGAAGGGTTCCTGTATTTCCCGCCGCTCGATCCGGACGTCACGCGATTCACGGTGACGCTCTCCCCCGACGGTAAAGACGAGCTCTCCCTCGAATTCGCGATGGAGAAGCGATAGGCGCGCGCGCTGCAGCGCGCGACCCCTCGCTGAGGCGCGCGGCACCATCCCGCTGCGGACCTCCTCCTCGACCATGCGCCAGATCTCGTCCACGCACGCGAGCAGGGCCGGCTGGCGCTTCACGGAGAGCGGGCGGGGGCGCGGGATGTCCACCCGAATGGTGGCCTTCACCACCGCTGGGCGCGCCGAGAAGACCACCACGCGGTCGGCCAGGTACACTGCTTCGTCGATCTGGTGCGTGATGAAGAGCACCCTCTTGCGCTGCTCGGACGGGTCAGAGGACGGCAACGTCGACGGCCTGGCCGAGGGCGGCGCTCCGGGCCACGGCCTCGGTGAACTCCATGTAGCGCACGCCGTCCTCGAACGTCGTGCGCGAGACCTGCTCGTGCCCGCGGATCGCGTTGACGAACTCCTCCTCGACGCGCCAGCCGATCCGCCGCTCGGCGGGGATCGGGACCTCCCGGAGCTCGCGATCGCCGCGCCGTCCGCCCCAGAGGCGCCTGGCGTCGGCCTCGAGTCGGAGCGTGCCGTCGGTCCCGAAGATCCAGACCTCGCTCGGCGGCGCCAGGGCCGTCACCGCGCTGAACCGGAGGTGGGCGACGGCGCCGCCCGCCAGCGTGGCCAGGATGTCGACGTGATCAGGGACCCGCACCTCGTGCCAGGTGCCGCCGGCGTCGCGGCGCCGCGGGACCGCGACCTTCGTCACCGCCATCACCCGGCGCGCGGGGCCCAGCCAGCGCATCATCGCCTCGTACCAGATGCCCATGTTGAGGATGTTGAGCCCGCTGACCGAAGCGTCGTGGCGCCAGTGTAGCGGCTCCTCCGGCTCGACGAAGCGACCCTGGGCCGCCTGGAGCTCGATGGCGAGCACCCCGCCCACGTAGCCCTCGGCCAGGAGCGCCTGGAGGGTCGCATCCACCTCGAGCGTATGGGGCGCCGGAACGAGCTGGGCGACCAGGTGCGGCGCCCGGCGCGCGGCGTCCAGCATGCGCCACCCCTCGGCGGCGTTCATGGCCATGCGGGCCTCGCAGAGGACGTGCTTGCCCTGCGCGAGCGCGGCCAGCGTGATCTCGCAATGCATGTAGGGCCAGGTCCCGATGCAGACCGCGTCGACGTCGCCGGCGCGCACGAGGTCACGCCAGTCCTCGTACACCGTGGTGATGCCGAACTCGCGCGCGACGCGCGCGCCCGACTCTTTGGTGCGGTTGGCGACCGCGACCAGCTCGATGCCGGGCAGCGCCCGGAACCCCGGGATGTGCCGGCTACGAGTGTTCTTGCCGGCACCCACGAAACCCACGCGGATGGTCCGGTCGGTCATGGCGCGCCATGGTAACACCGCGGGACGTATCCGGAGGAGCGCACGCGATGAACCCCTTGCTCCCCAGGAGGGCGCCAGGCGCCGCCTGCTGAGCGACGGGGGCGCGAACGTGCGCCAGATCCTCGGCCGTCCGGGCGAGGTCTGGGCGCCGGAGTCCGGCGTTGACCGGCTCGTCGTCTATCGAACGAAATGACCGGACGGGGCGGCATGGCTTCTCGCCTGACCCCGACGATCGCCGCGACGTGATCGACTATCTGGAGAGGACAGGCGCGGTATCGGAGCGCAATCTGTCGTCCTGGGCGATGTCCCCCGGTCAGGCGCTGAACACGCTGGTCACCTGACTGTCGAAGCGCACACCCACGCGCTGGCCGACATCGAGCGTGCGGCCAGGATCGATTTGCACCCGGACCCGTGACCCGTCGTCGAGCGTCACGTGGCAGTCGATGACGTTGCCGAGGAAGGTCACGTCCGCCACCTTGCCGGGGATGGTTCCCGGGGCCTCCGCCGTCGAACCCGGAGCCAGCGCGATGAGATGGAGGCTCTCGGGACGAACGGCGACCTGCACGGTCTGTCCCTCGGCCGTGCCCGGGGGCAGCGCGAGGCCGATCGGATGGCTACCGCCCACCGCCACGAGGCTTTCGTCGCCGGCGGCCCGGATCACCCGACCGGGAATCAGGTTCACCAGACCCATGAAGTCCGCGACCGTCTTGTTGGCCGGGCGCGTGTACACCTCGCGGGGCCCGCCGAGCTGCATCACCTCGCCCTGGTGCATCACCGCGATCCGGTCGGACAACGCCATGGCCTCCGACTGGTCGTGGGTGACGTAGACGAAGGTGATCCCGGTGCGCCGCTGGAGATCCTTCAGCTCCCAGCGCATCCGCTCGCGGAGCTTGGCATCGAGGTTCGAGAGCGGCTCGTCGAGGAGCAGGATGCCCGGCTCGACCACGAGGCTGCGGGCCAGGGCCACGCGCTGCTGCTGGCCGCCGCTGAGCTGGCTCGGATAGCGCTGGTCGAGCCCCGAGAGGTTGACCGACTCGAGAATTCGCGCGACCCGCGCCCGGATCTCGCCCTTGCCGACCTTGCGGGCCTCGAGGCCGAAGGCGACGTTCTGGTACACCGTCTTGTGGGGCCAGATGGCGTAGTTCTGGAACACCATCCCCATGCCCCGCCGCTCGGGCGGGACGACCCCGGCCGGAGTGGAGAGCGTGGCCGCGCCCACGCGGATCGCGCCCTCGTCCGGCGCCATGAAGCCCGCGATCAGACGGAGGAGCGTGGTCTTGCCGCAGCCGCTCGGCCCGAGCAGCGTGACGAACTCGCGGTCGCGGATCTCGAGGCTCAGGTCCCGCACGGCCGTCACCGCGCCGAACCGCTTGGTCACCCGCTCGATCTGGATGCCGGCCATCAGTCGGTCACCGGGACAGGGGCCGCGCAGCCCGAGGCCCTACGGCGCGAACATCTCCTGCAGGACAGCGAGCGTCTTACCCAGTGTTGCCGGCGCGAGCCGCCCCACCCGCCGCAGAAGCCGTTCGTGATCAACGGTGCGGATCTGGTCGACGACGACAGAGCCGGCCTTACCACCAAAGCGGCATGGAACACGGAAGGGGTATGGATGACCCCCGGTTGTCAGCGGGGCAACGATGAGCGTGCGGAGATGAGCGTTCAGCTCATCGGGGGACACGACGACGCAGGGCCTCGTCTTGCGGATTTCGCCGCCCCGGGTGGGATTGAGGTCGACGAGGAAGACCTCGCCGCGCCTGCCCCCTACGGGCGCTACCACTTCCAATCCTTGTCGTCGAATCGTGTGGGCGTCGGTCCCGCCACGAGCCGGTCTTCGGCCCTTTGCCGCATCCGCTTCGCCGCCTCGGCCCACCCGGAACGGGGCCGCGCCGCGCGCATGATGATGAGAGCGCCCTCCCTGACGCGGACCTCCACCTCCTCGGTGAGACCGGCTTCCTCGATGAGAGGCTTGGGCAGGCGAATCCCCCGCGAATTACCGATGCGCACCAGCCGAGCCTTCATTCGGGGACCCCTCCGGTGTGGCTACAATGTAGGCACAGTGGCGCGTTGAGTCAAGCCGGACGCCGGCTGCGCCCCCGGTCAGCGGCCGGAGCGCGAAGTTAGGCGGTCAATCACAACCTCTCCCTATCTCGTCAGCGCCACTAGCGGCCGCGCGGCCTGCCGCGCCCTGTTACGCGGGCTGGTGATACCCGCCGCCACGTTACGTCTCCGGACCGAGCCGATGCCGGCCATCACTGGCTCACCGCAGCCCGCTCGACGCGCGGCATCCCGGCGCCGGCGGCGCCCCGGCCGAGCCGGGTGGCCAGGACGATGGCCGCGGTGATGATCAGCATGGTGACGATCGCCAGCGCCGCCACCGGCTCCAGGGCTCCGGTCTCGTAGAGGTTGTACACCGCGACGGCGAGGGTGATCGACCCGGAGCTGAAGAGCAGGATGGACGCGCTCAGCTCCTGGAGCGCCGGGACGAAGACGAGGAGCCAGCCGGCGAAGAGCCCCGGGCGGGCCAGCGGCAGGGTGACGCTCCTGAACGTGCGCAGCCAGCCGGCGCCGGTGACCCGCGCCGTCTCCTCCAGCGACGCATCGATCTGGCGGAACGCGGCGTTGGCCGAGCGCACGCCCAGCGGCACGTAGCGCCCGGTGTAGGCCAGCAGGATGATCAGGAGCGTGCCGTAGATCGGGAGCGGCACCCGGAGCCAGAACTGGATGAGGGCCACGGCGACCACGATGCCCGGCAGGCCCAGCGGGATGAGCGAGGCGTAGTCGAGGAGCTTCCGGCCCCGGAGCGCGGTCCGGAGATCGATCCAGCCGACCAGGCTCCCCAGCAGGACGGCCAGCGTGGCCGTCGCGCTGGCCAGGAGCAGGCTGTTCCAGATGGCGCGGCGAGTGACGTCGTACTCGAACAGGACGAAGCGGTAGTGCTGGAGCGTGAGGTTCTGCCAGAACTGGAGCCCCCACGACTTGCTCACCGATACGGCGAGCAGGGTCAGGTACGGCGCCGCCACCGCCACCGTGAAGACGCCCACGCAGAAGGCGAAGACGCCCCACCGGGCCGGGCCGAGGTCGACGAGCTGCGGCCGGCTGCCCTTGCCTCCGAGCGTCACGTACGAGCGCTTGGCCAGATAGCGACGCTGCAGGTAGAGGGCCACGACGGTGATGGCGACGAAGATCAACGACATCGCCGAGGCCAGCCCGTACTGCGGAGGATAGTCGAAGAGGGCGTAGATGCGGGTCGGCAGCGTGAAGACCCGACCGGGCAGGCCGATGATCGCCTGCGATCCGAAGAGCGCGATCGCGTTCACGAAGGCGATCAGCGCGCCGGAGAGGACGGCCGGCGCCACCAGGGGGACGGTGACCGCCGCCACCGTGCGCCAGCGGCTCGCGCCCAGGATCTGGGCCGACTCCTCCATGGACGCATCGACCGACTCCAGCGCGCTGGCAGCCAGCAGGTACACGAAGGGAAACGTGTGGGGCACGGTGACCAGGACCAGCCCGGCCATCGAGAAGACGTTGAAGGTCAGCGCGGGCGCGCCCAGCACGTCGCGGACGAAGCGGTTGACCAGGCCCGCGTTGGGACCGAAGAGGTTGACGAAGGCGATCGCGGTCAGGAAAGGCGGCGTCACGTACGAGACGACCGCCGTCAGGTGGACGAAGCGCTTGGCAGGTGTGTTCGTTCGGCTCACCGCCCAGGCCAGCGGCAGGCCGACGGCGACGCTCAGCGCCGCCGTCCAGAGACCGAGGACGAGGGAGTTACGGAGCGCCTGGACGTAGAGCCGGCTTCCCAGCGCCTCGCTGAAGTGCACGAGCGTTGGGCGGCCGTCGGCGGTCATGCTGCCCCAGACCAGGAAGGTCAGGGGCAGCACGACCAGGACGGCCAGGGCCAGGACCGCGACGGCCATGACCACGTGCTCGACCCGGACAGACCGACGCGAGGCCAGGCTCGGCGTCGGCGCCGTCAGCACGTGGGCCATGGCGCTGATTGACTACGCCTGGGCCTTGATGACGTACCCGTAGCGCAGGTTGCTGCGGACACCGCCGGCCTTCTCGTACTCCTCCTTCATCCTGGCAATGCGATCGGTCGCCAGGGCCGTGCGCCGTTTTCCCGAGTTGTCCGACCCGACCGGATTCCTATAGCGATCTGTCGCTGTGCTTCACTTCGAGATTCTGACCAGGGTCACGGCATTGACCAAGCTGTTGGCCAGCACGAAGTTGCTGTCCGGCGTGACCGAGGTGTTGCGCACGATGTTGCCGCCACCCGGGATCGCCCAACTCTGAAACTTTTCGGTCTTGGGATCGAAGCGCACGACCGAATTCGGGGTCGTTCCGGACTCGCTGTACCAGATGACGTCGTTGATCGCCGAGATGCCGCAGGGCTCGGACTTCGGCCCGCTCGGAGAGCGCCACTCGGTCACCGTGCCGGTGGCGGGATCGAGACGTCCCAGATAGCCGCGCGAGAAATCGCTGTACCACACGATGTCGTCGCTGGTGATCGTGAGACGCCGGGGGCGGGACGCCGGATCCGGCAATACGTAATCACGAATTCCCAGCGTCTTCGGATCGACACTCGCCACCTTATTGATACCGAACAGGACGATGAAAACAGTGCCCTTCGAATTCACCGCCATGCCATAGGGGCGCGACTTCGGCGTCGGCGGCGTAAGCAGCTTGATCTCGCCCGTCTTGGGGTCGAGCCGCCCCACCCGGTTGGAATTCTGCGCCGTGAACCAGAGGATTCCGCTCTGGTCGAAGATCAGAGTGTGCGGATCCTTGACGGCCGGGTCCGGCATCTTGTACTCGGTGACCGCGCCAGTCTTGGGATCGAGCTTGCCGATCAACGCTCCGGTGTTGCCGGTGTACCAGATCTTGCCGTCCTTGTCCTCGTCCAGACCATGAGGTCCGGAGTGAGGCGTCGTGAGGGGATATTCCCTGATCTTGCCGGTCTTCGGATCGACCCGGCCGAGCACGTTGTTCATCTGGCCCGTGTACCAGAGCGATCCGTCCCTCGCCGCCAGCGGATCGTGCGGCCGCGACCCGGGCGTGGGCACCTGCCACTCCTTCATCGAGACCTTGGCGGGACCAGGGATCACCACGCCGGCGGGCTTGCCCTTCTCCGGGAAGTTCTTGGTCAGGTACTCCGTCATCGTGCCCACCTCATCCGCTGACATGGCCACTCCGTGATTGGCCATCATCCGCATGACGGTGGTCCAGCCCTTGGCTGTATATCCGGCGCCAAGGCGCGCGTGGAACGCGTGGCAGCTACTGCACTTGGCCGCAACCAGGTCCCTGCCCTTTCCTTCGGGCAACTCTTGACTCCAGGCGGGAAGTGCCCCGCACAGCAGAGCGGCGATGATCAAGGATAAAAGCAGTCCCATGGTGTTCCCTCCTCACGCCGCGCCGAGGGTAGCGCCAAGGCATCGACAGGGCAAGGTGCTACAGTATCGGCCGTCGTGACCGCCCGTCGTCTCGCGCTCCTCGGCTTGCTGTTCGCGGGCTGCACCGTCGCGCCCGCGACAGCGCCGATCGCGGTGCCGAACGTGGGCGGCATGTGGGCCGGGACCTGGGGCGATACACCGCTGACGCTCGTCATCACGGACCAGCGGGACGACGCGGGCTCCGGATCCGGCGTCTACGTCGGCTCGTGGCTCGTGCTCGGCGGGCGGACGCCGGGTCTCAGCGGCGTCATGAGCTACTTCACGCGCGGCGATCAGGTGTCGGTGAACGTGCAGGGACGGTTCGCCGCACTGAACGGTGGCCTGGCCCTCATCGTCGATTCCGCGGCGCCCGACGGCGCCCAGCAGTTGCTGTTGAACCGGGTCGAACCGAACCAGATGCTCGGATCCGGAACGTCGAAGTTCAGCTGGGGCCCGCAAGGCCCCGTCGAGTTGAAACGGATACCGGCAACCCGCTGAGAGGAGGCTCGCGGCCATGATCCGACGGCCGATCGTCCTGCCCGCCCTCACCATCACGCTGTGGCTCCTCGCAAGGTTGCTGGCTTCCTCGGCGGCGACCTCGGAGTCGTCCGCCCCGCGCGTCGAGGTCGATCCGTTCTGGCCCAAGCCTCTGCCCAACAACTGGCTCATGGGGCAAGCGGCCGGCGTGGCCACCGACCGGCGCGATCACGTCTGGGTGATCCAGCGCCCGAAGTCGCTCACCGAGGACGAACGGGGCGCCACGTTGAATCCGCCGCGCTCGCGCTGCTGTGCGCCGGCGCCGCCCGTGCTCGAGTTCGACGCCGACGGCGTCCTCATCCAGTCGTGGGGCGGACCGGGCACCGGCTACTCGTGGCCCGAGAACGAGCACGGCATCTTCGTGGACGGGAAGGACAACGTCTGGATCGCCGGCAACGGCCCGAAGGACGGTCAGATCCTCAAGTTCACCCGCGACGGCAAGTTCCTCATGAAGATCGGCGAGCCCGGCGTCGTCGGCAACGACGCCGACACGCGGCACCTCAACCGGCCCGCCAACATGGTGCTCGACCCGGCCACCAACGAGCTGTTCGTCGCCGACGGCTACGGCAACCACCGCGTGATCGTCTTCGACGGCGACACCGGCGCCTACAAGCGACACTGGAGCGCGAACGGCCGGCCGCCCGGCGACACCAGCGTGAAGCCCTTCGGCAACCCCGTCCACTGCGTGCGCCTCTCGCGCGATGGCTTGCTCTACGTCTGCGACCGGAAGAACAACCGCATCCAGGTCTTCGGCAAGGACGGCACGTTCGTGAAGGAGTTCATCGTTGCCCCCGAGACGCACGGCAACGGGTCGACGTGGGACGTGGATCTCTCCGCAGACGCGAAGCAGACCTATCTCTACAACGCCGACGGCGAGAACAACCACGTGTGGATGCTCGGGCGCGAGAGTGGCCGCATCCTCGGAACCTTCGGGCGCAACGGCCGCGGCCCCGGTCAGTTCCACTGGATCCACAACCTCGCGGTCGACAGCAAGGGCAACATTTACACGACCGAGGTGGATACCGGGAAGCGCGCGCAGAAATTTATCGTGCGCTGATGCCTGGCACTTCGCGTGCAGAGCCTCCGACGCCCTGGAGGTGACGTATGAAGAGAGTCGTCTGGCTCGCGTTCGCGAACGAACTTCGTGGAAACGTCTTCGTGTGCGAGGAACGATGCCCGGTGAAGATTGCGCCATGATGGCCGGCCGACGAAGTTTCGGTGACGAGGACGCCCCTACCCGCCTTGAGGTATCTTCAGCGTCATGCCACCAGCGCCCGAAGGCCTCGACCCGTCCATCACGACGCGCGCGATCACGTTCGAAGCCGAC
>DASYUQ010000206.1 GCA_036001065.1 Candidatus Methylomirabilota bacterium | reverse complement strand
AAGGGCCAGAAGGCGCGCTCCGGCGGCGGCGTGCGCCCCGGATTCGAGGGCGGGCAGATGCCGCTCTTCCGGCGGTTGCCCAAGCGCGGCTTCCTGCCCTACGGCGGCAAGACCGAGTGGGCCATCGTCAATCTCAAGTCGCTGGCGCGCTTCGCCGCCAACGCCGTCGTCGATCCGGAGAGCCTCGTGCGCGCCCGGCTCATCAAGAACAGTGCGCGCGGGCGCGTGAAGGTGCTCGGCACCGGTGATCTCGAGCACGCGCTGACAGTGAAGGCGCACGCGGTGAGTGGCTCCGCGCGGACCAAGATCGAGGCCAAGGGCGGGCGCGTCGAGGTGCTGGCGGAGTGATCGAGAGTCTCCAGAGCTTCCAGAACGTCTTCAAGATCCCGGAGCTCAAGCGCCGCGTGATCATGACCGCGGTGCTGCTCATCGCCTACCGCATCGGCGCTCACGTTCCGACCCCCGGCATCGACGGGCACGCGCTCGGGCAATACTTCGACCAGGTCGCCAACACGCTGCTCGGCATGGTCGACCTGTTCTCCGGTGGCAACCTGCGCCGCCTGTCGATCTTCGCGCTCGGGATCATGCCCTACATCTCCGCCTCGATCATCCTGCAGCTGCTGACCGTCGTCATTCCCGCCCTCGAGCGGCTGGCGAAGGAGGGCGAGGCGGGCCGCAAGAAGATCACGCAGTACACGCGCTACGGCACCGTCGTGCTCTCCGCCATCCAGGGGCTCGGCATCGCGGTCGGGCTCGAGAGCATGCGCAGCCCGACCGGGGTCTCGATCGTCCCCAATCCCGGCTGGGGCTTCCGGCTGCTCACGATGATCACCCTCACGGCCGGGACCGCGATGATCATGTGGATGGGGGAGCAGATCTCGGAGAAGGGTATCGGCAACGGGATCTCGCTGATCATCTTCGCCGGCATCGTCGTCCGCCTGCCCTCGGCGATCGTGGCCTCCTACACCCTGATGACCACGGGCGAGATGAAGCTGTTCGTCTTCGGCGCGCTCTGCGCGCTCATGCTGGCGGTGACGGCGGCCGTGGTGTTGATGCAGGAGGGGCAGCGCAAGATCCCGGTGCAGTACGCCCGGCGGGTGGTGGGACGCCGCGTCTACGGCGGGCAGTCCACCCACATTCCGCTCCGGATCAACACGGCGGGCGTGATCCCCGTCATCTTCGCCTCTTCGCTGATCCTGTTCCCGGCCACCCTCACCAACTTCATGCCCCATCTCTGGATGCAGGCCATCTCCGACGCGCTCAGCCCGGGGCGGTTCAGCTACACGCTGCTCTACATGGCGCTCATCATCTTCTTCGCCTACTTCTACACGGCGATCGTCTTCAACCCCATCGACCTCGCCGACAACATGAAGAAGTACGGCGGGTTCATCCCGGGCGTCCGCCCCGGCAAGAAGACGGCGGAGTACATCGACCACGTGCTGACCCGGATCACGCTGCCGGGCGCCCTGTTCCTGGCCGTGATCTCCGTCTTGCCCGACTTCCTCATCCGCTGGTTCAACGTCCCCTTCTATTTCGGCGGCACCAGCCTCCTGATCGTGGTGGGGGTGGCGCTGGACACCGTGCGCCAGATGGAGTCCCATCTGTTGATGCGCAACTACGAAGGCTTCCTCAAGCGGTCCCGGTCACGGTCCGGGGCCTTCGGGAGAGGCTGATGGGCGGGGGCGCGGGGGCGAGGATCCGGCTGGTCTTCCTGGGCCCCCCCGGCGCGGGCAAGGGCACGCAGGCGCGCGAGTTGGCGCGCGAGTGGGGCGTACCCCACGTGGCCACCGGGGACATGCTCCGCGAGGCGGTGGCGGCGGGCACGCGGCTGGGTCGGGAAGCCAAGCGCTACATGGATCAGGGGGCGCTGGTGCCCGACGCGGTGATCATCGACCTCATCGCCGAGCGCCTGAGCCAGCCCGACGCCACCCGCGGCTTCATCCTCGACGGCTTTCCGCGGACGATCCCCCAGGCGGAGGCGCTGGAGAAGCTGCTGAAGGATCTCGACCGGCCGCTCGGCCGCGTGATCTTCTTCGAGGTCTCCCAGGCCGAGCTGCTGCGCCGGCTCACCGGACGTCGCGTCTGCCGAAACTGCCAGACCGCCTTCCACCTGACGTCGGCGCCCCCGAAGCGCCCGGGCGTATGTGACCGGTGTGGAGGAGATCTCTACCAGCGCGAGGACGACAGCGAGGCGACGGTGCTGACCCGCCTGAAGGTCTACCAGAAGCAGACCGCCCCCCTTCTCGAGTACTACCGGAGCCGGGGGCTTTTGCACACCGTGCCCGGCGAAGGCGCCATCGAAGCGATCCGGAGCGCCATCCGGCGGGCGGCCGGCGCATGATAGATCTAAAATCCGCGCGGGAGATCGAGCTGATGCGCCGGGGGGGTCACATCCTGGCGGACGTGATGGACCACCTGTCCACCACCGTCAAGGCCGGGATGTCGACGCTGGAGATCGACGAGGACGTGGAGGCGTTCATCACGGACCGGGGCGCCAAGCCCGCCTTCAAGGGCTATCGGGGCTTTCCGGCCACGGTGTGCATCTCGATCAACGAAGAGGTGGTGCACGGCATCCCCTCGCCCCACCGCCGGCTGAAGGAAGGGGACATCGTGGGGCTCGACCTCGGGTGCATCGTGGACGGGTACTACGCCGACTGCGCCTTCACCATGGCCATCGGCGAGGTGCCGCCGCCCGTCCAGAAGCTCCTCGACGTCACCCGCGGAAGCCTGGAGCTGGCCATCGAAACGTGCCGGCCAGGGCGGCGCCTCTCGGACGTCTCCCACGCCGTCCAGAAGCACGTGGAGGCGCACGGCTTCGCGGTGGTGCGCGCCTTCGTCGGCCACGGCATCGGCCGCGCGCTGCACGAGGAGCCCCAGGTGCCGAACTTCGGCGAGCCGGGTCGTGGCCCGGAGCTGCGCCCCGGCATGGTGCTGGCCATCGAGCCGATGGTGACCATGGGCGGCTGGGAGGTGCGCATCCTTGACGACGGCTGGACGGCCGTCACCAAGGACGGCAGCCTGGCCGCCCACTTCGAGCACACCGTCGCGGTGGCGGAGAGCGGGCCGGACGTGCTCACTCGGCGCAGACCCTCGGAGGGGGGCTTCGCCCCCCATCCCCGCTCGGAAGGGGCGGACACGGCCCCCTCCGAAATCCCTGGTCAGAGGGGCCCTCACGGCCCCCTCCGAACCTTCCCAAAGGGTTGCGCCGGCGGAGCCGGCGCTCGAACCGAGCGAAAGCAGCGCGAGAGATGACGAAAGAAGACGCGATCGAGGTGGAGGGGACCGTCGTGGAACCGTTGCCCAACGCGATGTTCCGCGTCGAGCTGGACAACGGGCACCGGGTGCTGGCCCACGTCAGCGGCAAGATGCGGATGAACTTCATCCGCATCCTGCCGGGCGACCGGGTCAAGGTCGAGCTGTCTCCCTACGACCTGACGCGGGGCCGCATCACGTACCGGTTCAAATAGTCGGAGGGGGCCTAAGCCCGGAGGGGGGCTTCGCCCCCCTTCCGGAACCTCCCCCCAGGAAAATTGCGGCGGCAAAGCCGCCGCCCGAACGGCGCGAATAGAGCGAGGGACGAGGGGACGATGAAGGTGAGACCTTCGGTGAAGGCACGGTGCGAGCACTGCAAGGTCGTCAGGCGGCGCGGCGTCATCCGCATCATTTGCAAGAATCCGCGGCACAAGCAGCGGCAAGGATAGCGTCGGAAGGGGCCTCGACGGCCCCCTCCGAGGCCTCCCCCAGGAAAGGATTGCGCCGGCGAAGCCGGCGCTCGAAAGAGGAGAATGAGGCATGGCGAGAATCGCAGGCGTGGATCTGCCCCGGGAGAAGCGCGGTGAGGTCGCCCTCACGTACATCTACGGCATCGGCCGGTCGGCCGCGCTGCGGGTGCTCCAGCAGGCGCGCATCGATCCGAACAAGCGCGTGAAGACCTGGACCGAAGACGAGGTCGGCCGGATCCGCGACATCATCGAGCGCGAGCAGAAGGTCGAGGGCGACCTGCGCCGCGAGATCTCCATGAACGTGAAGCGGCTGATGGATATCGGCTGTTACCGAGGCATCCGCCACCGCAAGGGGCTGCCGGTGCGGGGGCAGCGCACGCACACCAACGCCCGGACGCGCAAGGGACCGCGCAAGGGCGTGATGGTCAAGAAGAAGACTGTGGCGGCGGCGCCGGCCCCGACAGCGGCGGCGGCCGCGCCCAAGAAGGCAGGAGCCTAGCGTATGGCAGAGCAGCCGACCAAGCCGGTTGCGCGCAAGAAGGGTGGCAAGAAGCGCGAGCGCCGAGAGGTGCGGACGGGCGTCGCCCACATCCAGGCGACGTTCAACAACACGATCGTGACGATGACCGACAAGATGGGCAACGTGGTGTCCTGGGCCAGCGCGGGCAGCGCCGGCTTCAAGGGATCCCGCAAGAGCACCCCCTTCGCCGCCCAGACCGCCGCCGAGCAAGCGGCGCGCAAGGCGATGGAGTACGGGCTCAAGTCCATCGAGGTCTACGTGAAAGGGCCGGGGGCCGGGCGCGAAGCGGCGATCCGGTCGCTCCAGGCGGTGGGGCTGGAGATCACCGCCATCAGGGACGTCACGCCGATCCCGCACGACGGCTGCCGGCCGCCGAAGCGGCGGCGGGTGTAGGAGGCGCGCATGGCGCGATACCGCGATGCCAAGTGCCGTCTCTGCCGGCGGGAGGGCATGAAGCTCTTCCTCAAGGGCGCCCGCTGCTTCACCGACAAGTGCGCCATCGAGCGGCGCAACTACCCACCCGGCCAGCACGGGCTCAACCGCGGCAAGCTGACGCCGTTCGGCGTGCAGCTGCGGGAGAAGCAGAAGGCCAAGCGGATCTACGGCGTGCTGGAGAAGCAGTTCCGCCGGTACTTCGAGTGGGCCGAGCGGGAGAAGGGCGCCACCGGCGAAAATCTCTTGAAGCTCCTCGAGCTGCGTCTGGACAACGTCGTCCACCGGCTCGGCTTCGCCGCCTCCCGGCGCGAGTCGCGGCAGATGGTCGCCCACGGTCACTTCCAGGTGAACGGGCGAAAGGTCACGGTGCCGTCGTACCTGGTCAAGGTGGGGGACGTCGTCGAGCTCCGGCCCACCTCCAAGCACGCGGCGCGGGTCGACGACAACGTCAACGCGGGCCGCGGCCAGGTGCCGCAGTGGCTGGAGGTCCAGCCCGACGGCCGGCGCGGCGTCGTCCGGAGCGAGCCGTTGCGCGAAGACATCCAGATCCCCGTGTCGGAGCAGCTCATCGTCGAGCTGTACAGCAAGTAGCGGGAGAGCTATGCCACGCATTCCGTTCCAGAAGCCTCGCAAGGTCGAGTGGGAGATCCTGAGTGAGCGCTACGGCCGGCTGGTGGCCGAGCCCTTCGAGAAGGGCTACGCGCTCACCGTGGGTAATTCGCTCCGCCGGACGCTGCTGGCCCTCGTGCCCGGCGCGGCCGTCTCCTGGGTGAAATTCGACGGCGTCAAGGCCGCGGATGCAAAGATCGCCGGCGTGACCGAGAGCACGGCCGAGGTGTTGCTGAACTTTAAGAAGCTGGCCATCCAGGTGCCGTCGGGCGAGCCGCGGGTACTGCGACTTCAGATTAACGGTCCCAGGGCCGTCACCGGCGCCGACGTGCCCGAGACGGACGTGGAGATCGTGAACGCCGAGCTTCACCTGCTGACCCTGGAGGCCGGCGCCCGGCTGAGCCTGGAGATCGGCGTGGGGGTCGGCCGCGGGTACGAGGCAGCCGATCGCAAGACGGCGCCGGCGCCCGCGGGCGCCATCCCGCTCGACGCGGCCTACTCGCCGATCACGCGGGTCTCCTACAACGTGGAGATGTCGCGGCTAGGCAAGATCACCGATTACGAGAAGCTCGTGCTGGAGATCTGGACCAACGGCGCGGTGGGCCCCGAGGACGCGCTCGAGCGCGCGGCCAACTACCTCAAGTCGCACTTCAGCCCGCTGACGATCGCCGCCGGCGAGGAGGAGGGCGAGGCCGAAGGGCCGTCGGGCGAGGAGTATCTCCGCGAGGCGCTGGCCAAGACGCTGGAGGAGCTGCCGCTGCCCGCGCGCGCCATCAACGCGCTCAAGAACGCCGAGATCCACCTGGTGGTCGACCTCGCTCAGAAGACCGACGCCGATCTCGAGCAGGTGAAGAACCTCGGTGAGAAGTCCATCGACGAGATCAAGAGCGCGCTGGCCGCGTTGGGGCTGTCGCTGGGCATGCGGATCGATCCCACCATTCTGGGCGCGCTCGGGCGCGGAGGGGTCGTGCGATGAGGCACCGGCGCCACCGTTACCGGCTGGGGCGGGTGACGGCCCACCGCTGGGCTCTGCTCCGCAACCTGCTCGTCGCGCTCTTCCGCCACGAGCGGATCACGACCACGGAGGCGAAGGCCAAGGCCCTGCGCCCGCTGGCCGATCAGATGATCAGCCTGGCCAAGCGCGAGAACCTGCACGCGCGGCGCCAGGTGCTGGCGATGGTGCCCGACGTGGAGGTGGTGGGCCGGCTCTTCGACACCATCGCCGCGCGCTTCGCCGATCGGCCCGGCGGCTACACCCGCATCATCAAGAACGGCGTTCGCCGCGGAGACGCGGCTCCCCTGGTCTTCCTCGAGCTGGTCGAGCGTACCGAGGCCCCCCAGGACAAGGGCAAGTCGAAGGGCGACAAGAAGGAGAAGGCGCCCAAGGGACAAGCGGGCGCGCCCGGCAAGCGCAAGAAGAAGGAGAAGGCCGCCGCCGCGTCGGCCTAGTCCGCGCTCCCCAGCGCCTCCGGTCCCTGGAGGCCGGTCCTACTTCAGGTGCTTGCGGAAGAAGGCGAGGGTGCGGCGCCAGGCATCGTCGGCGGCCTGCTTGTCGTAGACATCGGCCCGCTCGTCGTTGAAGAAGGCGTGGTCCACGCCCGGGTAGATGTGGATCTCCGACTGCTGGCCCGCCTTCTTGATGGCCGCGTCCACCCCTTTGGCAATCGATGGGCTCACGAATTGGTCCTTCTCGGCGAAGAGGCCGAGCACCGGACCGCTGAGCTTCGCATAATCCGGCTTCACATTGGGATGCACGCCGTAGAAGTTCACGCAGGCGCCGATGGACGGGTTGAGCGTGGCGGCGAAGAGGGCGAGCTGGCCGCCCATGCAGAAGCCGACGGCGCCGAGCTTGGCCGTGGACGATTGGCCGGCCAGGTACTTGGCCGCCCCCCGGAGGTCCTTCTCGGCCTGTGCGATGTTGAGGGCCATGAAGAGCTTGCCGGCCTCGTCGGGCTCCGCGGCCGTCTTGCCGTGGTAGAGGTCGGGCGCCAGCGCCGTGAAGCCCTCGGCCGCGAAGCGGTCGGCGACGTTCTTGACGTGCCGCACGAGCCCCCACCACTCCTGGATCACGAGCACACCGGGCCCCTTGCCGGAGGCGGGCGTGGCCAGGTAACCGGCGGTCTTGGTGCCGTTCGACGGGAACTCCACCATCTTGCCAGCCATGAAGGGCCTCCTTATGACGGGGTGTCGCTGCTCGGCGCGCGCATCGGCGCGATCTTCACCGCGGCCACGCGCCGCTCGTCGGCTTCCAGCACGGTGATCGCGTAGCCCGGCACCTGGAACTGCTCGCCGCGTCGCGGGATCCGGCCCAGCGTGGCCAGTACCAGGCCGGCCACGGTCTCGTAGTCTCGCTTCGGCAGGGTCCAGTCCAGCGCCTCGTTGAGCTCGTCGATGTTCGTCCGCCCGGCCACCCAGTAGCTGCCGTCCGGGAGCCGCTCGACGGAGGCCGGCGTGCGGTCGTGCTCGTCGCGGATGTCGCCCACGATCTCCTCGAGGATGTCCTCGAGGGTGACGATGCCGGTGCTGCCGCCGTACTCGTCGACCACGATGGCCATGTGAATGCGTCCGCGCTGCAGCTCGCGGAGCAGGTCGTCGATGCGCTTGGTTTCCGGCACATAGTAGGGCTGCCGCATCAGCTCATCCACGCGCCGCCCCTCGGCGCCGCGACGCAGCAGGTCCATCGCCGAAATGACGCCCACGATGTTCGTCTCTCGCTGCCGGTAGACCGGGATTCGGGAGAAGCCCCGCTGCTGGATGAGGGCGATGGCGTCCCGCGGCGTCGCCGTCTCCGGCAGCATGACGACCTCCACCAACGGCACCATGACCTCGCGGACGGTCGTGTCGCCGAGATCGAAGATCTTGTCGATCATCTCGGCTTCCTGGGTGGTGACGTCGGCCTCGCCGGGCTCCATGGACAGCAGCGCCTTCAGCTCCTCGCGCGACACGAAGTGGCGGGTGTCGGGCTGGCGGGCGCCGAAGAGCCGCAGCACCCCCGCCACCACGGTCTGCGAGAAGACCACGAAAGGCGCCAGCAGGACCGCCGACCAGGTCAGGAGCCGATAGAGCTTGAGGACCAGCGGCGTCGCCCACTCCCGCGCGATCGCTTTCGGGATGATCTCGCCGAAGACGAGCATGAGGGGCGTGAGGGCGACGGTGACGACGATCGGGGCGGTGCCGCCCAGCACCGGCAGCAGCCCGAAGGTGGCCGCCGACGAGGCCACGATGTGGGCGATGGTGACGCCGATCATCGCGGTCGAGAGCACGCGCTCCGGATGCCGGAAGGCCTCCAGGTACTCCGCCGCGGTGCCATTGCCCTCCTCGGCGAGGTGGCGCAGCCGCAGCCGGTTGGCGGCGATGAAGGCCATCTCGGCCGCCGAGAAGAACATGGTGGCGCCCAGGCACAGGGCCGCGATCCAGAGGAGCGTCACGCCGCCACCTCCCCCTCGGCCGGGTTGTGGAGCTCGACCAGCACCTCGACGATGCGCGTCCGCTCGACTTTCTCCACCGTGACCGTCAGCTCCGGCGTCTCCGCCCGCTCCGCTTTGCGGGGCACGCGTCCGAACAGGTCGAGGACCCAGCCTCCGACGGTGTCGTACGACGTGTTGGAGATCTGCAGGCCGGTGACCGCGTTCAGCTCGTCGATGGGCAGCTTGCCCGCCACCCGGTAGGTGGTGGCGTCGATGCGCTGGATCAAGCGCTCCGGCTCGTCGTACTCGTCGGCGATCTCGCCGACCAGCTCCTCCAGGAGGTCCTCCAGCGTCACCAGCCCAGCGGTGCCCCCGTACTCGTCCACGACGATCGCCAGATGGAGCTTCTTGGCCAGGAACTCCTGGAGCAGCACGTCCGCCCGCTTGGATTCGGGGACGAAGTAGGGCGGGTGCAGGTGCGCCCGCAGGTCGAAGTCCGGGGGCAGCCCGTCGACATAAGGCAGGAGGTCCTTCGTGTAGAGGAGGCCGACGATGACGTCGATCGAACCCTCGTAAACGGGCACGCGCGAATGGAGGTTCTCGCGCAGCGCGGGCAGGATCTCGCCGACCGGGGTCTCCACGTCGAGGCAGAACATGTCGGTGCGGGGCACCATGATCGAGCGCACCGGGGTGTCCTCGAGCTCGAAGACCTTGTGGATCATCTCCCGCTCTTCGCGCTCGACGACACCCTCGCTGGCGCCCACGTCCACGAGGGTGCGGAGCTCCTCCTCGGTCAGCTCGGGCTGCAGCGTCCGGTCGCGCCCGATCATCCGCAGCGTCAGCGTGGTGAGACCTCCCAGAATCG
The DNA here is from genome assembly GCA_036001065.1 of Candidatus Methylomirabilota bacterium. Lineage (NCBI taxonomy): Bacteria > Methylomirabilota (SeqCode) > Candidatus Methylomirabilota bacterium. The sequence goes on along the minus strand of DASYUQ010000206.1, from coordinate 18,245 downwards.
CCCGCACCGGCATCAGCAACCGCTCGAGCCAGGCCACCGGCCCGCCGGCCAGGGCCAGGAACCGCTCGGGATGCTTCACGGCCAGCGTCATCGGGAGGACCTCCCCGAAGGTCGTCAGGAGCAGGATCATTCCGAGAATTTCGGCCAGCAGCCCGTAGCGCCGGCCGAAGACCTGCTCGGCGACCGTCGCGGCCAGCGCGGCCGCGCCGATGTTGATCAGCGTGATCCCCACCAGCAGGGTGACCAGGAGGTCGTGGGGGCGCTCGATGAGCGGCGAGCGGATGACGTCGGCGGTCTGGGCGCCGGTCAGGCGCTTGAGCCGGGCGCGCCCCAGGGAGAAGTAAGCCGCCTCGGCGCCCGTCAGGACGGCCGAGCAGGCGACGAGGACCACCAGGACCAGCAGCTTGAGGACGATTCCCTCAGCCACGTCGGCGCTCCGCCACGAAATGCTCGAAGCCCGGCGTGGCGGGCCGCTCGCGCCCGCGGGCGTCGACGAAGTGAACGGCGCCGTCGGCGACGATCTCACCGATGCGGCTCAGGCGGGCGCCCGTTGCCCGCTCCAGGCCTTCGCCCAACCGGCTGAACGCGGTGGGCTCGCACGTGAGCAGCAGTTCATAATCCTCGCCGCCCCCCGTGGCCCAGGCCAGAGGATCGTCGCCCAGTGCGCGGGCGACGCGCCGCGTGCTCTCGGCGATCGGCAGACGCTCGATCTCGACGCGCGCGCCCACGCCGCTTTCCTCGGCGATGTGGCCGAGGTCGGTGGCGAGCCCGTCGGAGAGGTCGATCATCGCCGTGACCCCGCCCGCGGAGGCCAGCCACCGCCCCTCGGCGACGCGCGGCCGGGGTCGCAGGTGCGCTCCGGTGACGTCGGCCAGCCACTCGGCGGGGGCGCCCGGGGGGGCCTTGGCGCGGTCGAGCACGGCCAGCCCGGCCGCCGCGCGGCCGAGCGTGCCGGTGACTGCGACGACGTCGCCGGGGCGCGCGGTCGAGCGCAGGACGGGCGCGAGCGTCACCTCGCCGAGGACCGTCACGTTGACGAGCCACCCCGCCGGCGACACCGAGGTGTCGCCGCCGACCAGCGCGACACCATGCTCGCCGGCGAGGGCCAGCGCGCCGGCGTAGAAGGCCTCCACTTCCTCCAGACTCGTGCCGGTCGGGCAGGCCAACGCGACGAGCGCCCAGCGGGGGCGCCCCCCCATCGATGCGACGTCGGACAGGTTCACCGCGACGGACTTCCAGCCAATGTCGGCCGGCTCCGCGTACCGCCGCCGGAAGTGCACGTCCTCCAGGAGGAGATCGGTCGTCGCGACCAGCAGGGTGCCGGCCGCCGGCTCCAGCACGGCGCAGTCGTCGCCGATGCCCACGCGAACGCCGGGGCCGCCGGCCGCGCGCTGGCGGACGGCGCGGATGAGCGAGCTCTCGGTCAAACGCCCGGCGGTGCGCGGGCTCATCGTTTGTCGAGGAAGTTCCGCAACAGCGACTTGCCCTCGACGGTGAGGATCGACTCGGGGTGGAACTGGACGCCCTCGATCGGATGGCGCCGGTGGCGGATGCCCATGATCTCGCCATCCTCCGACCACGCGCTCACCTCCAGCTCGTCCGGCACGGTGTCGCGCAGGATGACGAGGGAGTGGTAGCGCGTGGCCACGAAGGGGTTCGACAGTTCCCGGAAGACGCCGGAGCCGTCGTGCTCGATCGAGGAGGTCTTACCGTGCATCTGTCGCTGGGCGCGCCCCACGGTGGCCCCGAAGGCGCGGCCGATGGCCTGGTGTCCGAGACAGACGCCCAGGGTCGGCGTCGTGGAGCCGAGCCGGCGGATCACGCCGATGGAGACGCCGGCCTGGTCGGGCGTGCCGGGGCCCGGCGAGATGACGATGCGCTCGGGCCGGAGGATGGCGATCCCGTCCACGTCCAGCTCGTCGTTGCGGACGACCTTGAGGATGGCTCCCAGCTCGCCCAGGTACTGGACGAGGTTGTAGGTGAAGGAGTCGTAGTTGTCGATGACCAGGATCACAGGCTCGCCTCGATCTTCATCGGTCGCCTCGCCTGCGGCTGCGGCTCCAACTGCGGGCTGCGGCTCGCACGACCAGGCTCACAGGCTCGCCTCGCCTCCGGCTGCGGCTCGCACGACCAGGATCATGCGCGCGCCGCGGGGCCGGCCATGCGGAGGGCCAGCACCAGGCCCCGAGCCTTCGAGCAGGTCTCCAGCCACTCGGTCTTCGGATCCGAATCGGCCACGATCCCCGCGCCCACCTGGACCGACGCGCGGTTGTCGTGACACACGATCGTCCGGATCGTGATGCACGAGTCGAGGTTGCCCGAATAGGAGAAGTAGCCCACGGCGCCCCCGTAGGGGCCCCGCTGGGTGGGCTCCAGCCCGTCGATGATCTCCATCGCCCGGATCTTGGGCGCTCCGGTGAGGGTGCCGGCCGGGAAGCACGCCGGAAGCACGTCCAGCGCGTCGGCCCCGGGGGCGAGCTGGCCTACCACGTGGCTCACGAGGTGCATGACGTGCGAGTAGCGCTCGATGGCCATGAACTCCGTCACCTTCACCGAGCCCAGCACGGAAACGCGCCCGACGTCGTTGCGGCCGAGGTCGACCAGCATCACGTGCTCGGCCCGCTCCTTGGGATCAGCGAGGAGCGCCTCCGCGATGGCCTTGTCCTGCGCCTCGGTGGCGCCGCGCGGGCTCGTGCCAGCGATGGGGCGCATCTCCACGCGGTCGCCCTCCAGCCGCACCAGCACCTCGGGCGACGAGCCGACGATCGTCGTTCGGCCCAGGCGCAGGTGGAAGAGATAGGGGGACGGGTTGATGGTCCTGAGCGCCCGGTAGACGGCGAAGGGCTCGGCGGTCAGCGGGCAATCGAGCCGGCGGGAGACGACGATCTGGTAGGCGTCGCCGGCGGCGATGTGCTCCTTGGCCCGCCGCACGGCCTCGGTGAACGCGGCCTCGTCCATCGTCGAGGTGAAGCCCTCCTCGCCCAGCGCCAGCAGCGGTCCGGGCGGGGCCAGGCTGAACGGGGCCGGCGGGCGCGTCGGGCGCTGGAGCTTCGCCAGCGTCATGCTGATGCGGACGGCGGCCCGGTCGTAGGCCTGATCGAGCGACGTGTCGTCGCGGTCCTCGATGTGGGCGTTGGCGATGACCAGCAGGCGGTGTCGCAGATTGTCGAACACCAGCAGCGTGTCCGTGAACATGAAGACGGCGTCGGGCAGTTGGAGGTCATCGTGCGCCGTCGCCGGCAGCCGCTCCATGTGGCGGACCATGTCGTAGGCCAGGTAGCCGACGGCGCCGCCCTGGAAGCGCGGCAGTCCCGGCACGCTGACCGGCTGGAACTGTCGGAGCAGGCCGCGCAGCGCCTGGAGCGGGTTGCCATCGGGCAGGCGCTCGACGCGCCCGGCCCGCTGAAGCGAGATCTGCCCGTTCTTGGCGCTGAGGATCATGAGGGGATCGGTCCCCAGGAAGGAATAGCGCGCCCACTTCTCGCCGCCCTCGACCGACTCGAGCAGGAAGGAATAGGGGCCCGGGCGCAGCCTCAGGTACGCGGAGAGCGGCGTGTCGAGGTCCGCCGGCAGCTCGGCGAAGACCGGGACGAGGTTTCCCTGGCCCGCGAGCGCGCGGAACTCGTCACGGGTGGGAGCCAGTGAAGGGACGTTTTTTCCCGCGGTACCGATACGTGGGGCGCCTCGACGCCCAGGTCAGGCGAGCGCGTCCAGTTTCTTCTGCAGCTGAGTCCTCGGGACCGCGCCGATCACCTGATCGACGACCTTGCCATCCTTCACGAACAGGATCGTGGGAATCGAGCGGATGCCGTGCCGGGCGGCGAGCCCGGGATTCTCGTCGACGTTCACTTTCGCCAACGTCACCCGGCCCGCCGACGCCCGCGCGAGCTCCTCGAGCATCGGCGCAATCGCGCGGCAGGGGCCACACCACTCCGCCCAGAAGTCCACCATCATCAGGCTCTGGTTGGCTGCCAGCGCCTCGTCGAAGTTTTGCTCGGTAAGGTGGACGGTTTCGGAATCAGCCATGGACGGCTCTCCTGAATAAAAAGTCAACGCCCACGCTAACATGCCGCTCGACGCGGCGCAAGGCTTGGGCGCTCCGACCCTGAAGGAATCCTTGTCACTTTGGCACCAGGTCATGGTAAAGTCTGTCCTCGATGGAAGCTGCACGAGTCCTGGTCGTCGACGACGAGCCGTCAATCCTGATGCTCCTCAACGATGCTCTGACCCAGTGGGGCTACCAGGTGATTTGCGCCGGCACGGGCTCGGAAGCGCTCACCGCGCTCAAAACGCAGGTGTTCGACGCCGCCCTGACCGACGTGCGCATGCCGGACATGAGCGGCCTCGATCTCCTCCGCGAGATCAAGAAGCGAGACGAGTCGATCGAAGTCGTCATCATGACGGGTTACCCGACGATCTCGTCCGCCGTCGAAGCCCTCAAAGAGGGGGCGTACGACTACCTCTCCAAGCCGCTGATCCTGGACGAGCTGCATCACCTGATGCAGCGGCTCATGGAGCGGCGGTTCCTCCGCGGCGAGGTGCACTCGCTGCGTGTACGCCTGGGCGAGGAACTCACCGTCAACGAGCTGATCGGCAGCTCGCCGGGCATGCAGCGCGTGAAGGACGTCATCGGGAAGGTCGCGGTGACGAACTCGCCCATCCTCATCGAGGGCGAGAGCGGCACCGGCAAGGAGCTGGTGGCGGCGGCCATCCACCGGCTCTCCGCGCGCGCCAAGGGGCCGTTCATCCCGGTGAACTGCAGCGCCATCCCGCGCGATCTGCTGGAGTCGGAATTCTTCGGCCACGTGCGCGGCGCCTTCTCGGGGGCCGTCGCCGACGCGCTCGGCCTCTTTCGGGGCGCCAACGACGGAACCATCTTCCTGGACGAGATCGCCGAGCTACCGCCCGAGCTGCAGGTCAAGCTCCTGCGGGTGCTGCAGGAGATGCAGGTGCGTCCGGTGGGCTCGACCAAGGCCCATCTCGTGGACGTGCGGGTGATCGCGGCCACCAACCGCAATCTCGAGCAGGCGATGAAGGCCGGGAGCTTCCGCCAGGATCTCTACTATCGGCTGAACGTGATCCGCATCCTGCTGCCGCCACTGCGCGAGCGGCGGGACGATATCCCCGCGCTGGTGAACCACTTCCTCCGCCGCTTCAACAAACGCTTCCGACGGGAGGTGCGCGGGATCACGCCCGACGCCCTGGCCGCGCTGGGCGCCTACGATTTCCCGGGCAACGTGCGCGAGCTGGAGAATCTCATCGAGCGCGCCTTCGCCATGGGCGCGCGCGAGCAGATCACCCTCGCTGACCTGCCGACCCTGGCCGCCCATCCCTCGGTGGCGCCGTCCGCCGACAGCAGGGTCATCCCGACGCTGGCGGAGGTGGAGAAGGAGCTGATCCTACGCGCGCTGGCCCTGCACAACAACGACAAAGAAGAGGCCGCCCGCGCTCTCGGCATCTCCCGCCGCACGATCTATCGCCGCCTGAAGGAGTACGGCAAGCTCTGACCGGGCCCCTCCCCGGGCCGTCCCCCCCCGGACCTGCAATTTCGCGAAATGACAACGGACGGCGACCACCGCATTCAGTGGCACATCGTTCGCTACGCCATCGGGAGCGGCGCCACCGGAGCGCGGCCAAGACGGTCTGGATGCAGGCGCGCGCGCCGGGGGCCCGCCCAACAACCGCGATAGCGAGGCACGCGACGATGACGATCGCGATCGAGGGCGCGCAGGGCCATCCGGCACTGCGGGCACTGGTGGCGAGGAGGATGGAGTCGCTGACCGGCCGGCTGCGGACGCGGCCGATGAGCGCGCGGGTCGCGTTCACGGACGAAAACGGCCCGAAAGGCGGCGTCGACACCCGGTGCGTGCTCACGCTCGCGCTGCCCCGGCGGCCCCCGCTGAGCGTGGAGCAGGTCGCGGAATCGCACCGGCTGGCCTTCGACGGCGCTCTGGCCAGCCTCGAGCGCCGGCTCTCCCGCGAGCTGGGTCAAGCGCGGGGGCAGCGCCGGCGCCCCAAGAAGTACTACGTCGCCAGGCGACTGCTCTTGTCCAGGGTGGAACCGGGGCCCGGACAGTGATGGATCTCAAGACTCCGTTGACCGAGCTGGCCCGCTGGGAGCCGAGGGCGACACCGGTGTGGTCTTCATCGACGGAGCCAGCGCACGGCTGATCCCGTTGAATGCGGCGGGGCCCGACGACGAGGTGACGCTGGAGGGCCGGGTCGAGGGCCGGCACCGAGCCGGGGGCTGGGCGGCGCTGGCCCAGTCGCGCTACCAGCGCTACATCGAGGAGCGCTGCGACGACCTGGTGGCTCTGGGACGGTGCCCGGCGCTCGCGAGCGGGACCACGGGGCCGGCGTAACGGTATCTACGCGCGGCCGACGTAGCCTTCGAGCACGTCGCGGGCGGTCAGCTCGGGGTCGCGCTCCGACGCGGGGCCGTAGCCGCCGCCGCCCGGCAAACGGACCTCCACCAGGGCGCCGGGCGGTACGAGCTGCTCCTGCTTGGGGTTCCCGGGGCGCACGCCGTCGATCAGCACCTCGCCGAGCGCGCCCGATTCCCCGCCCAGGAGGCCCCTGGCCGGGGTCTGCGTGCGATCGCAGAGCACGGAGCAGGTGAAGGGCTCGCGCGTGCGCATGCGGAAGGCGATGGTCTGGCCGAGGCCGCCGCGATACCTTCCCGGGCCCCCGGAGCCTTCCCGGAGCTCCTTGCGCTCGACGAGCAGCGGCGCCAGGTTCTCGAGGACCTCGACGGGCGTGCCCAGGACGCCGGAGGGGAACGCGGTGGCGGAGAGGCCGTCCTTGGTGGCGCGGGCGCCGGTGCCCCCCGAGGAGAAGAAGACGTGGGTGAAGGGCCTGCCGTCCAGGTCGCGCCCCGCCACCTGGACGCCCCAGATGTTCGCCGACCCTTCGGCCATCACGCGCTCGGGCACCGCCTGGCCCAGGGCGCCGGCGACGACGTGGGGCAGGAAGTGGCCAATAACATGTCGGGCCGCCACCGAGGCCGGGTGACGCACGTTGAGGATCGAGCCCTCGGGGGCCGTGATGTGGAGCGGACGGAAGGCGCCTTCGTTGTTGGGGACGTCGGGGCTGACGATCACCTTGACGCCGTAGGTGGTGTAGGCCTCCGTGTAGTTCATGACCACGTTGATGCCGCGACGGCTGGCCGGCGATGAGCCGGCGTAGTCGATCGTGAGCTCGTCGCCCCGCACCTCGCAGCGCGCGCGGATCGTGATGGGCTCGTCGAAGCCGTCGGAGGTGATGGCGTTCTCGTAGGCGCCGGGCCGAAGCGCCCGGATTGCCTCCCGCATGGCGCGCTCGGTGCGGCCGATGATCTCGTCGGCCAGCGGCTCCAGGCGCCTGAGCCCGAACTCGGCCATGAACTCCAGGAGGCGCTCGCCGCCCACGGCGCCGCCGGCGATCTGGGCGTGGAAGTCGCCCAGCACCATCTCCGGCAGGCGCACGTTGGCCATGATCAGCCTGATGAGCGACTCGTTCGGGCGGCCGGCCTCGTACAGCTTCATGATCGGGATGAAGAGCCCTTCCTCGTAGACCTCGCGCGCCTCCGCCGAGAGCACGTGGCCGCCGATGTCGGCCGTGTGGCAGGTGGAGGCGAAGAAGGCGACGCAGTCGTCGCCTCGGAAGACGGGCGAGCAGATGGTCACGTCGTTGAGGTGGCCGGAAGTCTTCCAGGGGTCGTTGGTGATGAGCACGTCGCCCGGCCGGAGCGCGTCCAGCGGGTACTCGGCCAGGAAGTGCTTCATGGCCAGGGCCATCGAGTTGATGTGGCCGGGCGTGCCCGTGACCGCCTGCGCGACCATATAGCCCCGCCGGTCGAAGACGCCGGCGGAGAGGTCTCCGGCCTCGCGCACGATGGAGGTGAACGAAGTCCGCTGGAGCGCGGTCGCCTGCTCGTTGACGACGCCGATGAGGCGGCTCCAGCAGATCTCGAGGGTGACGCCATCGAACCCATCGAAGGGGGCCTCGACGGCCCCCTCCGAGCCTCCCCCAGGAGGGTTGCGCGGGCGGAGCCCGCGCTCGAACTTGGACGCGGTCATGGCGGGAGCTCCACCACGATCTCGAGGGCGTCGTCCACGCGGCAGCGGGCGCCCGGCCCGATGACCGCCGTGGACTCGCGCTCCTCGACGATGGCCGGCCCCCTGAACGCGGTGCCCGGCCCGAGCGCGTAGCGGTCGTACACCGGCGTGGGGACGAAGTCGGAGGCCTCGGCGAAATAGGCCGGGCGCGTCGTCTTGATGGCGCCCTTCGCCCTCGCGCCGCCGCCGCGGGCGGCCGGCGTGAGCGCGACCTTTGGCGGCGGCCCGGCGACCGTCACGCGCCAGTTCAGGGCCTCGATGAGCACCCCCTGGGGCAGGCGCTGGTAGAGCGCGCGATAGGCAGCCTCGAAGCTCGCCGTGATGGCGGGCAGGCTCGCCGGGGAGAGGGTGCTGGGCGGAATCGTCGCCTCCACCTCGTGGCCCTGACCCAGGTAGCGCATCTCCGCCACCCGGTTGACCCGGACCCGCGACGCGTCCACGCCCGCGCGCGCCAGCAGGGCTCGGCCCTCGGCTTCCATCTCGGCGAAGAGGGTGTTGATCGTCCGCCAGTTGGCCGCGTCCAGCCGCTCACGACGCGTGCGCACGAAGTCGAAGGCCGGCGGGGCCGAGAGAAGCCCGTAGGCGGACATCGCCCCGGCCCCGAACGGCAGGAGGATGCGAGGGACGCGGAGGATGCGGGCGACGTGCCAGCAGTGAACAGGGCCGGCGCCGCCGAAGGCGAAGAGCGGGTACTGGCGCAGGTCCTTGCCCCGCTCGATCCCGTGGATGCGCGCGGCTGCGGCCATGTTCTCGTTCACCACGCGGTGGATGCCCCAGGCGGCCTCGGTCAGCCCGAGGCCGAGCGGGCGCGCCACGTGCTCCTCGAGCGCGCGGCGCGCCGCCTCGCGGCTCAAGCGCATGCGGCCGCCGAGGAAGAACTCCGAGTCGAGGTAGCCGAGGAGCAGGTCGGCGTCGGTGACGGTCGGCAGGCGGCCCCCCAGGTTGTAGCAGGCCGGGCCTGGATCGGCGCCGGCACTGTCGGGGCCGACCTTGAGGAGTCCCATCCGATCCACGCGGGCGATCGAGCCGCCGCCGGCCCCGATCTCGATCAGTTCGATCACCGGCACGCGGATGGGCAGGCCCGAGCCCTTCTTGAAGCGGTCGGCGCGCGCCACCTCGAACTCGCGCGCGACCAGCGGCGCGCCATCGTCGATGACGCACGCTTTGGCCGTCGTGCCGCCCATGTCGAAGGACAGCAGTCGAAGCTCGCCCCTGTCTCTGGCGGCTTGGGCCGCGGCCAGAGCGCCGGCCGCCGGACCCGACTCGACGAGGCGGATGGGGAAGTGCTTGGCGTCGCCCGGCAGCGCGATCCCCCCGGACGACTGCATGATGTAGAGCTGGCCGGGAATTCCGAGCTCGGCCAGCCGCCGCTCGAGGTCCTCGAGGTAGCGTGCCATCAGCGGCGCGACGTAGACGTTGGCGGTCGTCGTCGACCCCCGCTCGTACTCCCTGATTTCGGGCACGACCTCGGAGGAGCACGACACCGGCAGGTGGGGGGCGATCTCCCGGACCAGCTCCGCGAGCCTCCACTCGTGAGCGGGATTGAGGTAGGCGTGGAGCAGGCAGATCGCGATGGCCTCGACGCCCTGGCCGACCAGCTCCCCGATCACGCGCCGGGCGGCGGCCTCGTCGAGGGGGCGTTGCACGGCGCCGTCGGCCAGCAGCCGCTCGGGCACCTCTCGGCGCAGGTGGCGCGGGACGAGGGGAGGCGGCGGGTCGATGAAGATGTCGTACATGTCGTACCGGCCCTCGCGCCGGATCTCGAGAGCGTCGCGGAAGCCGGCGGTGGTGAGCAGCGCGGTGCGCGCGCCCTTGCGCTCGATCAGCGCGTTGGTGGCCAGCGTCGTGCCGTGGACGACGGCCCCGACGGCCCCGGCGGCAAGGCGGGCGTCGTCGAGGAGGGCGTGGATCCCCTGCTCGACCCCGTGGGCCGGGTCCTTCGGCGTGGTGAGGACCTTGCCGACGCGCAGGGCGCCGGTGGTCTCGTCGACGACGACGAGGTCGGTGAAGGTGCCGCCGATGTCCACGCCCAGGCGGGCCAACACGAGGAAAGTCTACACCGTCAGCGCGATCGCGTGACGGCGATCAACGAAGGTACGACGACACGAACGTCCCGGCCGCAGTCGCTGTGGTGGCGAAGCGGCCAAAGCGGAACGGTGCGGCGCTGACCGGCGGCTCGGCGCCGGTGATCAGCGCCGCCATCATCTCGCCCACGGCCGGCGCCAGCTTGAAACCGTGGCCGCTCATGCCGGCGGCGATCCAGAAGCCGCCGAGCGGCGACTCGTCGAGGATCGGCATCCAGTCGGGCGTGATGTCACCTGCGGGTCGCCGCCAGGGCCGCGGAGGCTTCGCTCTCGGCCAGGAGGCGTACTGGATCGCCCCGCCGCACCGCGCCCTCCACCAGGACCCGCGCGTAGACGCGGCTCCAGCCCGGATGGCGCTTCTGCGCGACGCGCGCGTAGTCACCGTCGAGGAAGGCGGGACGGATATTGGCGCAGGGCGACGTGTACCGCGTCACCTGCAGCAGCAGCTCCTCGCCCACGCGCAGCACGGCGTCGGGGACGACCGCCGGCCAGTCGAGCCCGTGGACGGTGAGGTTCTCGCCGATGGCGCCGGGGACGATGGGGTGTCCCTCGGCCTGGAGCGCCTCGATCGCCTCCATCGCGTACATGCATACGGCGCGTTCCGGACCGCCGTGGTGCTCCACGTCGCGGTGCGCGTCGCCCTCGAGACCCAGCACCGACACCCGCGCGGACTCCACCAGGGTCTTCGGCACCCCGCCACGGGAGACGTTGATCTGGACGACCCGTCCCGTCACAGGCTGACCTCCCGGCCGACGCCCTCGGCCCTGGCGCGATTGTACGCGAGCCGGGCGGTGGCCAAATCTTCCAGCGCCCAGCCGACCGACTTGAAGACCGTGATCTCGTCGTCGCTCGTGCGGCCCGCGCGCACGCCCGTCACCACCTCGGCGAGCTCGGCAGCGATGTGGCCGCGGTCGAAGGCGCCCTCCCGCATGGGGATCAGGATGTCGCCGGCCTCCTCCAGGGCTCCCGCATAGGTGTCCACCACGACCCGGGCGCCGCTCACCGCCTGCGTATCCGCCTCGCGGTCCGTCGGCCGGAACGCGCCGACGAGATCGACGTGGGTGCCGGGCCGAAGGTCGGCGCCGAACACCACCGGGATCGGTGACGTCGTCGCACACGTTATGATGTCCGCCTCTCGGACAGCGATTCGGGGATCGGCCGCGACCTCGACCGGGATGCCGAGCCGTTCGCGCATCGTCTCGGCGAAGCGCCGCGCGCGCCCGGCCTCCCGCCCCGCGACAGCCACCCGCTCGGGTTTGCGGACGGCGGCGAGGCAGGCGAGCTGAAAGCCGGCCTGGACGCCCGCGCCGAAGCAGACCACGCGGCGGGCGTCGCGCCGGGCCAGAAGGCGCGCCGCCAGCGCCGAGGCGGCCCCCGTCCGGAGCGCCGTGAGGAAGGTTCCCTCCAGCAGGGCCAGGGGCTGGCCGGTCCCGCCGTCCATGAGGACGTAGCTCGCGTAGATCGTGGGATGGCCGCGGGCGCGGTTGCCGGCGTAGACGGTGACGAGCTTCGTGCCCAGCGCGGGGCCGGCCTCCGCCCCCATCATGGCGGGCATGAGGAGCAGCGCGCCCTCGTCGCCGACGCCGACGACGGAGCGCGCGGGCGCCGTGGCGCGGCCGGCGGCGTGGAGGCGGAAGGCCGCCTCCAGCGCGTCGATCACGTCGGGCGGCGGCAGCAGCCGCTCGAGATCGCCGCGCGAGAGGATCAGCACCGGGTCAGGTCACCTCGCGGCGCCGGATCATGCGCTGCACGCGCGATTCCAGGACGAGCTCGCCGCGCTGGTTGAGCACGCGGTGCTGGTAGGTCACGATGCCGCGGTCGGGCTTCTTCGTCTCGCGCTTTTCCACGACTTCGATCTCCACGCGGATCGTATCGCCCGCCAGCACGGGCGCCACGATGCGGATCTCGCCGCCCAGCCAGGCCATCCCGGTGCCGTGGATGAGCCCGGTCTGCATCACGAGGCCCTCCGACAGCGCGAAGGTCAGCGCCCCGGGCGCGGCCCGCCGGCCGAAGACCGACTCGCGCGCCACGTACTCCATGTCCATGAACAGGGGCTCGGTGAAGCCGCAGAGGTTCACGAAGTTCACGATGTCCGTCTCCGACACCGTGCGGCCGAGCGTCCGGTAGAGGGCCGCGATGCTCGTTTCCTCCCAGGTGAGGCCCTGTCCCAGCATGGTGGGTCCTCCAATTTGGATCATATTGGGATCATAGGCTCGCCTCGGGCGGGCGAGGCCCAGCCCGCCGAGCGCCCTGCGGCTGGCACGGCTATTGGCCGAGATAGGCGCGACGGACCTCGGGGTCTTCCGCCAGCGCCGCCGCCGTCCCGCCCAGCGCGATCGTCCCCGTTTCCAGGACGTAGCCGCGGTGGGCGATGCTGAGGGCCATGGCGGCGTTCTGCTCGACGAGGAGGATCGTCGTGCCCTGGCGGTTGATGTCGGCGATCGTCTCGAAGATCTGCTCGACCAGCACGGGCGCCAGCCCCATGCTGGGCTCGTCGAGCAGCAGCAGGCGCGGGCTGGCCATCAGCGCGCGCCCGATGGCCAGCATCTGCTGCTCGCCTCCGGACAGGGTGCCCGCCACCTGTCCCAGGCGCTCCCCCAGGCGGGGGAAGAGGGCGAACACGCGCTCGAGGTCGGCCTCGATCCCGCCATCCTGCCGATGATACGCGCCCATCATGAGGTTCTCCCGGACGCTGAGGCGGTTGAAGATGCGCCGCCCCTCGGGGACATGGGCGATCCCGCGGAGGACGATCTGGTGGGGCGGCACGCCGGTCAGCGGCGCGTCGTCGAGCGTGATCGTGCCCCGCCGGGGCGCCAGGAGCCCGGAGACGGTCTTGAGCGTGGTCGTCTTGCCGGCGCCGTTGTTGCCCAGGATCGCGACGATCTCGCCGCGCTGGACCTCGACCGCGATGCCCTTGAGGGCCTGGATCTCGCCGTAGAAGACGTGGAGGTCCTCAATCCGCAGCACGGGCGCTCCGCGTGCGGCCCCATTGCCCGCGCCCCAGATAGGCCTCGATCACCCTGGGGTCGGCCTGGACCTCGGCGGGCCGGCCCTCGGCGATCTTCTCGCCGTGATCGAGCACCGTCACGCGATCCGACACCTCCATCACCACGCGCATGTTGTGCTCGATGAGCAGGATGGCCAGGCCCAGGTCGACGACCAGCTGTCGGAGGAGCGCCATGAGCAGGGCCGCTTCGCCCTGCGTCATCCCCGCGGTCGGCTCGTCCAGGAGCAGCAGCGTGGGCTCCGAGGCCAGCGCGCGCGCGAGCTCGAGCCGTCGCTGGTCGCCGTAGGGAAGGTTGCGGGCGACCTCGTTGGCGCTCGGGCGGAGGCCGACCCGCTCGAGCAACTCGAGGGCGCGCGTCCACAGCCGCCCCTCCACCCGCGCGAAGCGCGGACCGCGCGCCAGCACGTCCCCCAGCCCGAGGGGGACGCGCGCGTGCATGCCGACTAGCACGTTCTCGGCCGCGGTCATGTTGGCGAACAGGCGAATGTTCTGGAACGTCCGGCACACGCCCAGGGCCGTGATCTGGTCGGGGCGCAGGCCGACCAGCGAGCGGTCGCCGAACGTCACCTCGCCCTCGTCGGGCAGGTAGAGCCCGGTGAAGATGTTGAAGAGCGTCGTCTTGCCGGCGCCGTTGGGGCCGATGATCGACGCGATGCCTGCCTCCAGGGCGAAATCCACGCCGTTGACGGCGGTCAGCCCGCCGAAGCGCTTGGTGATGCCGCGCGCCTCGAGCAGCGCGCTCATCCCAGCTCCCGCTGTCGGCGCCGGGCCGGCAGGATGCCCTGGGGCCGGAAGATCATCATGAGGACCAGGATCATGCCGAAGATCATCCGCTCGTACTTGGCCGGCTCGAGCTGGGTGGGCAGGTCGGCGAGGCTGTAGCCGAGGATCGTGACGCCGGCGTTCTTCAGCTCGTTGAGCCAGAGCGACAGGCCCTTGAGCACCTGGAGGTTCAGGACGGTGACCACGGTGGCGCCGAGCACGGCCCCCGGGATCGAGCCCATGCCGCCCAGAATGACCATGGCCAGGACGCCGATCGACTCCAGGAAGGTGAACGACTCCGGGTTGATGAAGACCTGCTTGGCGGAAAAGACCACGCCCATCACGCCGGCGAAGGAGGCGCCGCAGGCGAAGGCCAGGAGCTTCATGCGCACCAAAGGCACGCCCATGGCCTGCGCGGCCAGCTCGTCCTCGCGGATCGCCTCCCAGGCCCGGCCGATGTGGGAGTCCTCCAGCCGGCGATTGACGAGGATGACCACGACCACGATGAGCAGGACCAGGAAGTAGAAGTACTCGGCGTAGGGCACGCCGAAGGGCGCCGGCGGCCGCGAGATCGGCGTGATGCCCTTGGGGCCGTTGGTCAGGTTGATGGGCTTGTCGAGGTTGTTGGCCAGGACGCGGATGACCTCGCCGAACCCCAGGGTGACGATGGCCAGATAATCGCCGCGCAGGCGGAGCACCGGCAGGCCCAGGAGGACGCCGGTGAGGGCCGCCACCGCGAGCCCGACCCCCAGGAAGACGTAGAACCACCCCGGAGCCAGCGGGAAGCCGCCGCCGAAGACGACGTTGGCCTGCGGGGAGCCGAAGATCGCCCACGAGTACGCGCCCACCGCGTAAAAGGCCACGTAGCCCAGGTCCAGGAGCCCGGCCAGCCCCACCACGATGTTGAGGCCGAGGGCCAGCGCGACGAAGATGCCGACCTGGGTGGCGACCTCCAGGTAGTAGCCGTTGTAGGCGCCGATCAGCGGCATCATCACCAGGAGGGCGACCGCCAGCAGGGCCCACCGGAGCCAGCGGGGGATGGCGGCCAGGTAAATGACCAGCAGCGAGCCCTGGAAGAGGAGGAAGGCCAGCACGGACCGCGGGAAGGTCGCCACGGCGAAGCCCGAGCAGGCCAGGAGCGCCGCCACCAGGACCGACCGGGCGATCACGCGCGCTCCCGCACGACTTCGCCCAGGAGCCCTTTGGGGCGGAAGATGAGGATCAGGATCAGCACCGAAAACGCGAAGATGTCCTTGTACTCCGCGCCGAAGGCGCCACCGGTCAGCAGCGACAGGTAGGAGGCGGCGAAGGCTTCGAGCAGTCCCAGCACGAGGCCGCCGAGCATCGCGCCCGGGATGTTGCCGATCCCCCCCAGCACGGCGGCCGTGAAGGCCTTGAGGCCGGGAATGAATCCCGTGTAAGGGTTGATCAGCCCGTACTGGACCCCGAAGAGCACGCCGGCCGCGCCGCCCATGGCGCCTCCGATGAGGAACGTGAGGGAGATGATGCGGTTGACGTTGATGCCCATCAGGCTGGCCGCCGCCTGATCCTCGGCGACGGCCCGGATGGCCGTGCCGACCTTGGTCCGGTTGACGATCGCGTGCAGCGCCCAGAGCATGCCCAGCGCCGCCACGATGACGACCAGCGATTTGACGGACACATCGAGCGTGGCCGTCAGCTCGAAGCGGATGTTGAGGGCATCGATGGTCGGGTACACGAGGTTGAAGGCGTTGCGCCAGATCGACTCGATGAGCCGGATCAAGTCTTGAAGGAAGAACGAGATGCCGATGGCCGAGATGAGGGGGATCAGCCGGGGGGTGCCCCGGAGCGGGCGGTAGGCGACCCGCTCCACGGTCACGGCCAGGGCTCCGCTGACGGCCATGCCGGCGACCAGGACCAGGACGAGCAG
This sequence comes from Candidatus Methylomirabilota bacterium, assembly GCA_036001065.1. NCBI lineage: Bacteria > Methylomirabilota (SeqCode) > Candidatus Methylomirabilota bacterium. Next base: position 2,387 of record DASYUQ010000206.1, on the reverse strand, counting down.
GAACGGCCAGGGCAGGCCGTCGAGCAGGCCCGCGCTCTTGAGCCCGAGCAGGACCTCCACGCCGACGAACGCGCCCACGATGAAGATCTCGGAGTGCGCGAAGTTGATGAACTCGAGGACGCCGTACACCATTGTGTAGCCGAGCGCGATCAGGGCATACATGAACCCCAGGATGAGGCCGTCGAGGAAGACTTGCGGCAGGATGCCCAGGAGGAGCTCGTAGTCCATTCGTCAGGCACGAACCAGGGCGGGCGGAGGGAGGGCCCTCCCGCCCGCCCTGGTCGTACGTATCGCGTGAGCCTTCGACCGCTCAGATCTTCTTGGAAGCGGCGGGGGCGGCGATCGTCAGCCGCTTGACTTCCTTGTTGTCGCCCCACTTCTGCGGGTCGTCGCTCGCCACCTGCAGCACGAAGTAGAGCGCCTTCTTGGGGTCGCCCTTGCTGTCGAACTCGACCGCGCCCGTGATGCCGGTGTGCTTGACGTCGCGCACCGCCGCCGTCACCGCGTCGCGGGTCGGCACCTTGCCGCCCTTGGCCGCCGCCTCGATGGCCTTGAGCAGGATCGCGGTCGAGTCGTACGCCTGCGCCGAGAACGGCTCGGGGTTCTTGCCGAACTTCTTCTTGAACTCCTCGGCGAACTGCTTGGCCTGCGGGTAGACCGTGACCGGCCCCGCCACCGAGGTGTAGTACATGCCGACGACGGCCTTGCCCCCGATCTTGGTGAGGTCGGAGGAGTCCATGCCATCCGGCCCCATGAACTTGGCCTTCACGCCCTTCTCGCGGGTCTGCTTGAAGAAGGGAGCCGCCTGATCGTAGATGCCGCCGAAGTAGATGAGGTCGGGATTCTTGGCCTTGATGGGCGTGATGATGGGGTCGAAGTTCGACTTCTCCTCGGTGCCCTCGAAGCCCAGGACCTTGATGCCCTTCTTCTCGGCATCGGCCTTGAAGAACTCGGCCACGCCCTGGCCGTACTGGGTCTTGTCGTGGACGATGTACACCGACTTGGCCTTCAGCGTGCCCTTGGCGAACTCGGAGCCCACCACGCCCTGCACGTCGTCGCGCCCGCACACCCGGAAGACGCTCTTGTAGCCGCGGTCGGTGACGACCGGGTTGGTGTTGGCGGGCGAGACCATCGCCAGGTTGACCTCCCGGTAGACCTCCGACGCCGGGATGGCCACGCCGGAGTTCAGGTGCCCGATCACGCCCAGGATGTCCTTGTCGGCGATGATGTTCCTGGCGTTGGACACCCCGACATCGGGCTTGGCCTGGTCGTCGAAGGGCACCAGCTCGACCTTGAAGCCCATCTTGTCGAGGTTTCCCTTGAATTTCTCGAGGGCGAGCTGGGTGCCGAGCTTGATGCCTTCGCCCAGGGCGGCCTGACCGCCGCTCAGCGGGCTCTGGGTGGCGATCTTGATGGTGCCTTTGCCCTGGGCGCGGACGTCTGTGCCGGCGGACGCGAGGACGACGGTCAACGCGAGGCAGACAATCGCGATCGATCGCATCGTGCGGGTGCTCATCCTGTTCCCTCCTGCCTGAGGTGGGAGATCGGTGGCGCCATTATATCTGCGTCTTGCGGACATCGTCGATCACGCGGAGGAAGTCGCGGGTCACCGCGGCGGGGTCGGGGGCGGCGCAGACCGCCGAGATCACGGCGACGCCGTCGGCGCCGGCCCGGATCACCTCGCCCGCGTTCTGGGGGGTGATGCCGCCGATGCCGACCAGCGGTATGCGGATCTCCGCGCGAACGGCGCGGACCAGCGCAGGGCCGACCAGTTCGAAGTCGGGCTTCGTCTGGGTCGGGAACATGGCCCCGACCGCGACGTAATCGGCGCCGTCGGCCTGCGCCCGCCGCGCCTGCTCGACGCTGTGGGTCGACACGCCGAGGATCATCCCCGGACGGAGCAGCGGGCGCGCCGGGCGAGGCGGCAGATCGTCCTGGCCGAGGTGAACGCCGTCGGCCTCGAGGACCGCGGCGAGGTCGACGCGATCGTTCATCACGAAGGTCACTCCGGCCTGGCGGCAGCGGGCCCGGAGCCGCTCGGCCAGCGGGAGGAGCTGGCCCGACGGCCACGTCTTCTCGCGGAGCTGGACCATCTTCGCCCCGCCCGCGATGACGGCGTCGAGGACCTCCACGAGGTCGCGCCCGGCCGCCGCGACGCGGTCGAGGATGACGTAGAGCCGGGGATCCATGGTCATCGCGGGAACCGCCCTTCGAGGAACGCGGGATCGGCGAGCGTCTTGAGGTGGTAGGGGATCGTCGTCCGCACGCCCTCGATGACGGTCTCGCCGAGCGCCCGGCGCATGCGTTCGATCGCTTCTCCGCGGTCGCGCCCGTGCACGATCACCTTGGCGATCAGGGCGTCGTAGAAGGGCGGCACGCTGTACGGC